>JAAERO010000374.1 GCA_024230315.1 Hyphomicrobium sp. | reverse complement strand
GCCCTGCGAATGTAAAACCTCAATCTGACGCAGCTTGGAAACAATCTCTTCAGGCTTGTGGTGCTTCTTTGGCATAATCAGTCCTCCTCAGGGCTAAAACCCATACTTCGAGTCGGACCACTTCACTGGGGGTGGATCAGGTTCAGTCTTACGATGCGTGGGTCAATTTGAAGCGCCATTGACAAAGCCGACGGCCACCAATCTTGCAAGCATGGCAGTTATGCCATATATTGGCACCAATGAAGGATCGGCAGTCCGCAAAGCCTGTCTTCTGGATGGGATCGAGTCTTAAAGACCTTCGGAGCTGTCCCAACGACGTGCAGGACACAATTGGCTATGCGCTCTACCTTGCCCAAGTTGGTGACAAACATGTTCAAGCTAAGCCGTTAAAGGGTTTCAGAGGGGCTGGCGTGCTCGAGGTGGTTGAGGATCACGACGGCGAAACTTACCGTGCCGTCTACACCGTGCGGGTTGCGAATGTTGTCTATGTCCTCCACGTCTTTCAAAAGAAGTCCAAGCGCGGCATCGCTACGCCGAAGTCCGCCATGGATTTGATCAAGCAGCGGATGCGAGCCGCTGTCGAGCACGCGAAAGGAAACTCCGCATGGCCGCAATCGTAAAGGGTAGCGGGAACATCTTCGCCGATCTGGGACATCGAGATGCGGAGACGCACGCTCTCAAGGCCGAACTCGTGCGCCGGATTGCCGTTCTCATCGAGCAAGAGCAGCTGACCCAAGCCGTGGCGGCCGAACGCATGAGTATATCTCAGCCTGACGTATCGAAGATGCTCAAAGGGCAATTCCGGCCCTTCTCGATTGAACGGTTGCTGCGGTTACTCAATGCCCTCGGTCAAGACGTGGAAATCGCCGTCAAGGCACCGGCCCGTCGGTGTGCACGCGGGAAGCTGATCGTGCGTGCGGCCTAGCCCGGCTTTCTCAGGGTCTTCTTGGAACCGTTTGCGAGAGGGGACGCGCCGGATCGGTGCGTCTATCGTCCCAATCCGTACCGCGAGTTGGCCCATTGCTGGGCCACAGCGGGTCCAATACGGCGCTTTTGGAGTTCTGCGGGGTTCGCTCAAGAAACAAAACGGCCATTTACGGGGTTCCCAGCGGCCTCAGAGAAAGGTGCATTTGCAAACCAAATTTACGCGTACTTCAGAGACCAAGGGTTTGGCTGAAGCGGCCCCGTGCCGCCGACACCATCGTTGCCACCGCTGCCGTTGCGCTTCGGCGATCCGCAGCTTTCCGCCTTGCGTCTTCGGTCCCGTTGATAGGCCGCCATGGTTGGCACAGCGGCCACCCCTTCCAAGGCCTTTGCGTCGGCAGGGGTGGCCGGAGCGTGTCAGTGCACCACAGGGCTGATTGCGCAGGTCGTGAAGGCGGGCACGTTCCTCATTCAATGCGAGCCGCTGATCCTTGAGACGCTGATTGTGCGCGTCCCTTAGAGCTTTGACACGATTGCGTTCGGCGATCCGGGCTTCGAACGCGCGCAGTCTCTCTTCCACGGTGCGATCAAGCCATGTGAGGGGCTGTTGCCGTTCTTTTAGCGAAGCCGCGTTGGCCATGTCTTATAAAACCCCATGACGTGCGCGTATTGCGTCAGAAAACCCCAAAATGCGCCGGTCACGCATCAGCCGTACAAGCCAAATCTTTGGATTACGCCGATGGCCCAACCACTTTGAAGAGCGTCATAGCGCTCTTCGAGCCGTTGATATGTTTTCCAGTGCATCCCCTTGGGCTTGGGCGGGAATGGTTCCTCGTCAAACGCCCCGCGCTCACCGCCCACGCGCTTCCTGAGTTTATCGGCTTGATTGATGGCACGCTGATAGGCCGGTTCGTGTTGCGACCCATATTTGAGTCCATGGCAGCGACGGCACCGGTAGTGAGAACCACCGTAAAGAATCCGGCAGCGGCGAGCGCAGGACAGGCATTGGAACCAGCGACGCTGGCCACCGAACCGCGTGCGCGTCCAGCGGAAGGGCACAAGCTCGTTGACGTCGCGCCATTCGCCGTCTGACGGACGCGTTCGATAGATGAGGCGCAGCCCGCCCGTCTCAACTCGATAGTTGATAGAGCCAGTTTTGTTGCCGCCGAGCGACCATGTGAGGTTGCTGGCGTTTCCGGGATGCAGGCAGCCCTTGCGCTTTAGCCAGGCCAAATCGATCCGCCGATATTCTTCGCACTTGGCGTATGTGAGTTTGAGCTTCATTCAGCTCACAACCTCGTTCGTTGGTTTGAATTGACGCCAACCTGGGAAATCGCCAGGGCGCAGGTCGTTTGCAGCCAGATCCGCGACGAAATCTTCGTCCTGCTGGGCCTTCACGAAATAGCCCCAGGAAGTAATTTTACCGACGGGGCACCCGTCTATCATAAAGCTTGTAAGGCGTTCGCGGATCGTATCGAGAACTTCGGGACCATGCCTAGAGACGAGACGTTTTAGGCCCTTGGTATTTGTGTGAAGCCTTTCGTGTAGAGCATGCGCACCATCCATCTCAACGAGTTCGCGCAGCACGTCGGCCAGATTGATCGAACCTAATCCTGAGCATGAAGAATTTGGAGTAGATGCTTCGCGCTTTCGCGAAGCGGTTCTACTACTGTGCTTTAGCACAGTGCGTGTTTGGTTTTCTTCCTTTGGAAGTGGGTGCAAGGTAGATCTAAGGGCACCTCGAAAAATAACCCATTCGCCGATTTATGCGAGTCTGATGCCTGACAGATTGATTCGGGCGGGGCACGATGGCGCAGATTGGGTTTTTCGATTCCGACAGGCGGCTTGAGCTGCTGTCGAAGAAGGGTGATCGGCTTGAGGCTATCGACAAGCTTGTTAGGTGGGAGAGCTTTCGCGCCGACATCGAGGCCGTCGTTGTGACGCCGGACGACGCAAAAAAGTCCAACGCCGGCCGCAAGCCCATCGACGCCATTATTCTGTTCCG
>JAAERO010000373.1 GCA_024230315.1 Hyphomicrobium sp. | reverse complement strand
TAGGGCGCGAGTTCCTCGTGCACCCAGCTGAGATCCAGAACAGCATGGATCTTGCGCACGAGATGATCATCCGGGATCACGCGCTCCAGATCGAAATCATAGAAAAACTGGCCTTGGCCCTGTTCCCGCCGCCCCATCATCACAATGCCTCCGTCGCCATAACGTCAAACGACGGAATCACTGTTCGCTGGCGATCTCAATAGGAGTTTTACAACAGTATCGGGGGTAAAGCGGACACTGCGTAAATCCCGCCCCACTATTCTTTGCGCGGCTTCGCCATGACACGCAGCATGACGTCGAGAGGAGCCGCGCGAGTGTGGGCTTCGCCCCTCTATTTGATGCATCACTTCGACATGACGACGCCGGGATGACGTGGAGCGGAGGCGCGCAGCTTCGCTGTCACGCTTCCGTGATGACGTCAAAGAGAATTGAGGTCCCACCCATCATCTCGTTCGGGCGAACGCAAAAATCCTGGAAAGGCGCACCAGCGACCCTACCTAATGGTGACAACACCGCGCCATCAATACACAATGCACGCCAAGCCCGTTCCACACTCGAGGAGGAGAGACCATCATGAAGGAACTCGTCAAATGTCTGCGCCACGACACGTTGGGCGCGATCGACAGCGGCGAGAAGCTGATCAAGGCGCTCGGCGCGGAGTCGGGCAAAGGCACCGATCGCTTGCGCAAGAGCACTAAGCGCATGGTCAGGCACCTCAAGGAGGAGCTCAATCGCTGGGAGGCCAAGTATCATAAGGCGCGCGCCGACGTATGAGGTCGGTGCATCGTTGGGTTTGACAGTGTGAGGTTGTTGAGACGCACAGGCGTGAAAGGCGCGCGCGCCTTTCCTATAGCAAGATCGTTCTTGATGGAATCGCTTAAGCCTTCGCGCGGGTGGTCTCCAGCAAGAACGTGAATCTTGCTCTAGAGTCTAGACCCTAGGGTCATAGACCCTAAATCAAAAGTGTAGAGACTGATTCACGTTTCACTTGGACGCAATTCGTGTTTCCAAGTGAACCGATCAGGCTCTAGCCCGGCAGCCTACTCTCTGGGCTTGGCCTCTCTGTCGACGACTGCCGAAATCAACCCTGCTCGCCAATCGGGCTGAGGAAGCTTCGCGGAAGCTGCCTCGATCTCCTCTCTGATACTGGCGTAGAAGTCGATTCCTTCAATAAGGCAGTCGAGGTGCATGGACGTCAGCCGCAGTCGTTCCGCGAGGATGGCGGCAATCGAGCGATATAGCCGGCCAGCGAAACTTGGGTCTGACTGAACAAGCTTGTCGATCGTTGCTTCGTCGATGACCCGCAGACGCGTCGGACCATCCGCTACGATCCTGGCGCTTGTGGGCGAACCATCCACGAATGACATCTCGCCGAAGAATTCACCCGCCTCCAGCAACGCCAGCAACGCCGTCTGAGCCCGTTCTTGGCGCTCAACGCGAACTGAGCCTTCTTCAATGAAAAAAATGGCCCGCAGCGGTACGTTCTGGTCGAGCACGACCTCCCCGCGGGCTGTCTGACATCAGCGCCCATGGGACTAATTGAGGCCTTTGCATAAGGGAGTGTTTTTGGCTCATCGTCACCAATCAGGAGTGAACGATGAGACAGAAATCAGAAAGCTATCAGGGTGCCGCGGAACGCACGATCAAGG
>JAAERO010000372.1 GCA_024230315.1 Hyphomicrobium sp. | reverse complement strand
GCGCTTCTTGAACGCCACACTCCATCGACGACGTGGGGTCCTTGATCTTGATGCCATGAGGTAAGTGTCCGCTTAAATCCAAGTGGACACTATGATTGCGTTCGCAGGGCTATGTAAGGCGCCGTTGGCCGGACGCTTACTGTGTGGCTGCATTTCCGATTGAGTGTCGTGTGGTGGTCCCCATCCAAAGCTTTACGCCGGGGACATTGATCCCCGACGTAAATCCCCGCTGCAATGGCTTTTAGTCCAGTCGCTAGCCTCGCTTTTTCAGAGGTGTGCTCCGACTAGTAGAGTGCCACGTTGAGTCCCATACGAACGATATGACCCTTATTTTCGAGCTTATACCTTACGGTATCTGCACCTCCGCCAATGGTAATCGAAGAGTCCTCGAGATCGTAATAGAGGTACTCGCTCTTTAGGGTCGTCTTGTTTCCTAACAGCCATTCCATGCCGCCACCCACGGTCCAGCCGGTTTTCCAATCGCTCTTTGAACTTGATGCTGAAACGTCGACGTCATGGTCGGTTGAAAAAGCACTTGCGGATGCGCGTCGATCGAGATCCGCATAGGCCAAACCGCCGGTGACATAAAGCAACATTTGCTGCGAGGCCAACCAGCCCGCGCGTGCGCGCACGGTCCCAAACCAATCCATATCCGTAGCGACGCGCGCTGATCCCACGGGATTGGCAACACCTATGGTCCTAGCCTTACTGCCGCTGACATCTGTATAAGCAATGTCGGCCTCTATGCCGCCGACGAACGATACGCCCATTTTTTGGTTATAGCCGAGCGTTAGCCCGGCAATAAATCCATCCGCGTCATGACTAAGTTTCGACGGAAGGAAGCCGTCAAAAGGCGGATCTGCGAAATCACCAGTATGGCGCGTCAGTTTTGCCTCCGACTCTGACCGAATCCAGCCGGCGGCCATACCGGCGTACCACCCTGTCCACGCAAATACTGGAGGAGCCTCAAAGCTCTTGCCTACCGGTTCGTACTCGTAGTCGTATCCGTCCGCGATGGCTGCACTACTCACCCCACATGCCATCACAATCGCTACAATGAGCGTCTTCAAAGACTTTGACATTTGCATTTACGCGTACTGTGAACGCGCCCTCTACTGGTTCAGTCCCGTTACGCATCACTCCGTGTACTGCGCTGCAGCGTTAGCAACTCTTGCGAACCGCTTCTGTCGCTTTCTAGCCACTTCCCCAACTACCGCCAGGTTATCCCCAGGATCGCGACGCGCAAGGCCTGGTGCCGAGGCTGCGAATCAGATCGCGAAACCCGCTTAAACAGGCAACGATTGAAGCACCGCATGCCCGCTTAGGCCTCAAAAGCCTGCCTCCTCTCATATGCAGATTTATGTTGGCGAAGTGGACGATGCGGTTATCGATATTGGTTGCGATCGCAAAGGCGGCCACAGTCAGCGCGGCGCTTATGGCCTTCGCCCAAAACACGGCCGTCGCGCGGGGCCTTGCATAGAACTAAAGGGCAGCACGCGCGACCTTGCCGCCACTATTTGCTCCGGCCTAAGCTACGTCTCCACTTCCTTCGCAATGAGCCGACGCGCACCGGCTTTTGACGGAGAGACTTGAGGGCACCTCGAAAAATAACCCATACTCCGATTTATGCGAGTCTGATGCCTGACAGATTGATTCGGGCGGGGCACGATGGCGCAGATTGGGTTTTTCGATTCTGACAGGCGGCTTGAGCTGCTGTCGAAGAGGGGTGATCG
>JAAERO010000371.1 GCA_024230315.1 Hyphomicrobium sp. | reverse complement strand
AACATTACATAACTTTACATTAACTAAGCCTAGTTTAACCATCAATCCATTATTTTTTGATGAGACATTAAACCCTGGAGAGTATTTAACAACCTATTTGGGAATACTTAACACAGGTGACGGTGATGGTATGTGGGAAGCAGAAATTAACTACCCATCTTCTTCAAGTGCTGGTGGTTCTAATCCTGTACCTGCAAATAGCTATGACTGGACTAATATTGACTTAACAGGAGCAAATCTAAATACTATACCTGGAGGTAATGGTCAGGCCATGAACACCAGAGCAGGATTTGATTGTCCTGATGGTACCAAATTTGCATATCCTGCAGTTGGTTCAGATAACGGATATACATCAGATGCAACCGCTGGTTGGCAGTGTTTCCAAAGTTTCTCAGGTGCAACTGGTGCCTTTACAAAGGTTACAGCTTATGCAATACACACCAGTGCCCCATCGGGACAGCGTGAATTACTAGTTGAGGTTTATGGCCCAGGTGGTTCACCAGGAACACTAGAAAGTACAACAATAGCTTTAGCTGATCCTGTAAACACAGGTGTTCAGGTTATTGGTTATGATACATATTCTTATACAATAGAAATTCCATCATCATCATTGGTAGATGGATGGATTACCGTTCAAGCCACAGCAGGTGGTTCACCAACATTCTATTGGTTAAATACTTTTGCAACACCTTCTTACCCAGCCTTACAAGGTACAACTGCTCTTCCAGCAGGATTGGCTATGTGTTTACATGGTGGTGGTATATCAGGATGGTTAAGCTTGAGTGATTATGATGGAACGGTTGCTGCTAGTGGTGGTAGCCAAAATGTAGGAGTTAACTTTGATGCCGCAGGCACAGAGGCAGGTGATGTTTATACAGCAGAGATTGTTATGACAACAGATCCTGATGTTGGAACATTCAACATACCTGTAACAATGACTATATTTGGAGATCCATTGGATCCAGCAACAGATCTGGAAGCTAATTTGGTTAATATGGTAACTGGTCAGGTTGATTTAAGCTGGCAGTTTTCTTCTACAAACCCAACTTTCCAGTATTTTGCAATTAAGAGAGATGGTATAACAGTTGGAACATCAACAACTACTCTATATACAGATTTTGCACCTACATTTGGTACTTATTGTTACACAGTAACTCCTGTTT
>JAAERO010000370.1 GCA_024230315.1 Hyphomicrobium sp. | reverse complement strand
GCCTCAAGCCGATCACCTTTCTTCGACAGAAGCTCAAGCCGCCTGTCGGAATCGAAAAACCCAATCTGCGCCATCGTGCCCCGCCCGAATCAATCTGTCAGGCACGACACTCGCATGGATCGGCGAATGGGATATTTTTCGAGGTGCCCTAAAATCGCTATTCAAATGCTCGTCATGCCTGTGACAAAGCCCGCTGGCAAACGGTTCGGCGAAATGTGCAACGTGCACGTTCCATCTTGCCGGTGACCGTGGCCATTTCTAAAGTGCCCTAGGAACAAGTGCGAGCTGATTGGAAGAGGGATACGTCGATGCCTGAGATCCCAGGCTTTTTTGTTGCAGCGCTGGCCGTCATTGCCGCGATCCTCATCTACGTCTTCGCGTGGCGGGCAACACGCGCGAGCTCTATGGACGTGAAATCCGTTGTTCGCCTGGGGCTTCTCATCCTCATCGCAGTCCCCGTTGCCGGGACGATGCTGGTTGGCTCCGATCTGCGCAAGGGGGGCCAAAACGTCGACTCCCGGCTCGCGACAGATACGCCTGCCGACGCCAAGAGAGTGGAGCGGGCACCAAGAAGGGGCGCAAGGCGTGCGCGCACCAAGAAAAAAAGGGCCGCGCGTGAGACCGTTAGCCGACCTTATAGGATGGAGGCGCCTGCCTCGCCACCAGCTGCTGCCAATGGCGGCACGGAAGTGGATCGTAACGGCGGCGGCGCGGGCATGGCACCGGCTGCGCGTACTCCCAATCTTGGCGGGCCGGGCGCGGGCGCGCCACCATCCGTGAGCATGGCGCCGCCTCCTCCTCCGCCTCCTCTTTCACCGTCCTTGGAATCAACCCTGCTGGACGTCTCTCCACCGATGGCAGGCGCGCAGCCTATGCCTCCTGCTGTAGCGCCAACAATGGAGGCAGCCGAAGCGGTTGCCCCCGTGGCGCGCCGTGCGCCAGAGCCAAGCATCATGGCGCAGCCGCGTGAGGCTGAGTCGACGGTCGAGTTCGAGATGCGCGCACCGGCCCCAGAATCTTTATCGGCAGAAGACACGGCTGGCGCTGCCCCGGCCGCTCCGATGTCGGCGGAGCCGGGGCCGAGCGCTGCGGCCGTCGATACAAATAAGGATTTTGATGTTGTTCCGGTATTTTACGGCACCGATCGTGAGGTCGAGCCCGACCCCATGCGGCTCGTTTACAACTCTGAGCGGGGGCGCCGACTGGACCTTGGCCGCGCACTCGTCACCGTTCCCAAAAACCACGAGGTGCCCATGATCGAGCGCCCCTGGGTTATCCGCATTCCTTACTTCGACGTGACGATCTACGAAGAGGATGAAGACCCCAAGGAGCACTTTACCATCAAGGACATCAAGGCGCTGACGAAGGAAGAATTTTTGCGCCTCACAAGGGAGCGGGTGGCAAAGTCAGCGCGTTTCAAGGATCACGCGATCCTCTTTGTGCATGGATACAACACGTCATTTGACCACGCGCTCTATCGCGCGGCTCAAATCTCTTACGACCTCGAATTCGACGGCGCCGCGTTCATCTATAGCTGGCCGTCGGGCGGCGCGGTGGCGAGCTACACATATGACCGAGAAAGCGCCGGGCAGGCACAGCCTTATCTGCGCAAGTTCCTCGATCTCATCGTGAAGCAGAGCGGCGCCAAGACGATCAGCATTATTGCCCACAGTATGGGCACCCAGCCCCTACTTGAGGTGCTGAAAGACTTGAATCAACCGCGCCCGACGAGCTCGTGATCAGCCAGATCATTCTCGCAGCGCCTGATGTCGATGCGGACACCTTCACCAACCTCGCCCACCGCATTGAGGGGTTGGCGAAGGGCGTAACGCTCTATGCCGCCTCCAACGATCGCGCGCTCATCGTCTCGCGCAATTTCTGGCAGAACCCCCGCGCTGGTGATGTGCCGGCCTACTGCCCGCTGATTGTACCGGGCATCGACACCATCGACGTAACAGCAGCAAGCACGGATACGTTCGCGCTCAATCACTCTGGGGCACCTCGAACAATGGCGCCTTTGGCTTTGTGGGTGCCGGCGGCGCGGCGTCAGGCGCGGTTGCGATGCTGGTCTGCCGCCTTCGCGGCGGCCTTTGCGTTGCCCTCAGGCCGTCTTGCAACGCCTTGGACGCAATTGG
>JAAERO010000369.1 GCA_024230315.1 Hyphomicrobium sp. | reverse complement strand
TTGGTCAAACATAAATCCTTCTATGCTTAACACCTTAAATATCGCGTTAGAGTCATCCAATCCAAATATCCTTATCATTGCTCCATCTAATATAGAACTCTTCTCCTCGTGGCTTAAAAGACCCTCTACGCTGATTGTATCTGTATCATCGTCTAGCATATATTTGAAGTTATGATATAACTCTATTGATGTATCAATTTCACCATTATCATTACCTAGTAGTAGTGTACCACTTCCGTTAGTTTTAGCAGTTTTTGGAAGATACATATTACAAGAGATGAATTTTTCTTTTTCTGTATGATACTTAGCACCATTAGGCATATATACGTTCTTTGGTGTAAATGATGAGTTGCCATCTTCTCCTGTATCAAATGCTTGTATCTGATTCAATCTAGGAAGAACAGTTACTGATGATGAACTTACATATCCAATCATAACAGGTATATCGTCAGGGGATAATTGTTCGTTATTACTTAAACCCCACAACGCGAAATCATTTATAAATCCTAGCAAACTAGTAGAATCCTCTGCATCTAAAGAGTCTCCAAATATAAAAGGAGTAGCAGCAGCACCTAGTGTGTCTATAGATACTGATTTACCGTCATCATTAATCTCTTGCTGATAAACGTCACCTGAGCTATAATCTTCTACACCATCTATATCTAAGGAAGCTATCTCACCATTCTCATTCTTATATGAAAATTCATTAACCCTACCTGTTACATAATCTATCTCATAAGGTTCTCCACTAGATTCATACATATTAACTATCTTAGTATGGTCATATCTATTATTCCAATTGGATAGTTTTAAATCACCGTTAGAATTATACCAAAAACCTAAGTTAAACCTTTTAACAATACTCTCCATTACTGTACTAATCTTCACTTCTGTGAGTTTTAGTGTTTCATTAAAGTCAATCTTATCTGTGTGTGTATATTGAAATTTACTTACTTCGTATAGATACTCTCTTCTTAAAGGAGTAATAGCTTCCATAGGAAACATATCTATTTTA
>JAAERO010000368.1 GCA_024230315.1 Hyphomicrobium sp. | reverse complement strand
CTCCATAGGCAACATCCCACCGGCAGAAGCCGAGGCCCACTATTATGCTTGCTTGGAGGACCAAGACATCGCAGCATGACTCAAATGAAATAGCCTCCGGGAAACCCGGGGCGGTTCACCTGATCGTTTCACTTGGACGCATTTGAGCCGTTCCAAGTGAAACGTGAATCAGTCTCTACACTTTTGATTTAGAGTAAGATTCACGTTCTTGTTGGAGACCTCCAGGGCGAAGGCCAAGTGATTTCATCAAGAACGATCTTGCTCTAGAGGCATGGCAACCGTGGGTGAGAGTTAGGCCGCCCGTCGGTCACCCCCTGTCAGCGGGCCGCACGCCTTGCTTGGCCGTGCTTTGGCTTGTTTGGGCCATGACTATTGTCGTGGCCTGCAATGTTCCCTTGCGGAGGCGCAATCGGCTACCATAAGAAGGTGTAGATCACCGAAACGGAAAGTTCAGTGGACAAAGCTTTAAAGATGTCTCTCCTCGATCTCGTGAAGTTCCCAGAGGATCTGCGCAAGCTTGCCGCGTTCGATCTGCCGCAACTGGCGGCCGAACTGCGCCAGGAGACGGTCGACGCGGTGTCTGTGACTGGCGGCCACCTGGGGGCCGGTCTCGGCGTGGTGGAGCTTACGGTCGCGCTGCATTGGGTGTTCGATACGCCGCGTGACCGGCTCGTCTGGGATGTCGGCCATCAGACATATCCGCATAAGATCATCACGGGCCGGCGCGATCGCATCCGCACGTTACGCCAGCCGGGCGGCCTTTCAGGATTCACAAAGTGCACCGAGAGCGAATACGATCCTTTTGGCGCAGCGCATTCGTCCACTTCGATCTCTGCAGGCCTCGGTATGGCTGTGGCGCGCGATCTTGCGGGGAAGGACAACAACATCGTGTGCGTGATCGGCGATGGCGCCATGAGCGCAGGCATGGCATATGAGGCCTTAAACAATGCTGGTGCGCGCGATGAGCGCCTAGTTGTCATCCTCAACGACAACGATATGTCGATTGCCCCCCCGACGGGTGCGATGTCGGCGTATCTCGCCCGCATCACCTCAAGCGGCACCTATTTCTATTTGCGCGACATCGCCAAGCAGCTCGCTAGACAGTTGCCCAAGAGCTGGGAGCGTCGCGCTGCCCGCATCGAGGAATATACGCGCCACCTTTGGCAAGGCGGGGCTTGGTTTGAGGAGCTGGGCTTCTACTACGTTGGCCCGATTGACGGGCACAACCTGGACCAACTGTTGCCTGTGCTCAAGAACGTGCGCGATGCCAAGCAGGGCCCGATTCTTGTCCATGTCGTCACCAAGAAGGGCAAGGGATACGCCCCCGCCGAAGCCTCCGACGACAAGTACCACGGTGTCGCCAAGTTCAACGTTGTTACTGGTGCGCAGGTCAAGTCGAAGCCCAACGCACCGACTTACACCAAGGTGTTCGGTCAGAGCCTCATCGCCGAGGCGCGCAAGAACGACAAGATCGTCGCCATCACGGCCGCGATGCCGGACGGTACGGGTGTCGACCTCTTCGCCAAGGAATTCCCCGAGCGCGCCTTCGACGTCGGCATCGCTGAGCAACACGCCGTCACGTTTGCGGCCGGTCTGGCCACGGAAGGTTTGAAGCCGTTCGCCGCGATCTACTCCACGTTCCTACAACGCGCCTACGATCAGGTCGTGCACGATGTCGCCATTCAGCGCTTGCCCGTGCGCTTTGCCATCGATCGTGCCGGGTTCGTGGGCGCGGATGGGCCAACCCACGCCGGCTCCTTCGACATCGCCTTTCTGGGTTGCCTGCCGGGCTTCACGCTCATGGCGGCAGCCGATGAGGCCGAGCTAAAGCACATGGTGGCAACGGCAGCCGCCATCGATGATGGACCGTGCGCAGTGCGTTATCCGCGCGGTGAAGGCCAAGGGGTCGAGATGCCGGAAGAGGGCGTGCCGCTTTCGATCGGCAAAGGGCGTATCTTGCGCGAAGGTTCAACCGTTGCGCTAATCTCGCTTGGCGCGCGCCTTTACGAGTGCCTTAAAGCCGCAAATCAGTTGGCCGGCTTCGGCTTTTCGACAACCGTAGCCGATGCCCGCTTCGCCAAGCCGCTCGATGAGGATCTTGTCCGGCGGCTTGCTCAGAACCACGAGATTCTGGTGACAGTGGAGGAAGGGGCGATTGGCGGCTTTGGAAGCCATGTGCTGCGTTTCTTGTCGGAAAGCGCTCTCTTGGATCGCGGCCTCAAAGTGCGTACGATGGTGTTCCCCGACATTTTCATCGACCAGGACAAACCTGAACGCATGTACGAGCAGGCTAGTCTCTCGGCGCCCGGCATCGTTACAACGGTGTTAGGTGCGCTTGGGCGCGAGACGCCTCTCAGCGAAGCCAGCCGTGCGTGAGACGGCGAGCACTTACTCTACAGTGATCGTAATTGATTCCGACTCCACGACGGGATCGTGCGGGATGTGGTTCTGGTCGCCGAGGAGGAGCTGCAACGAATGCTCGCCAGGCGTCAGCTCGAGCTGCGTCTCGGTCTGGCCTTTACCAAAGTGCTTATGCGTATCGTCAGCGGGGATGGGAGACTCAAAGTCTTCGAGCACCGTGTCGATTAGCACGTGGTGATGGCCGGTGTTTGGCTTGTCGGTGACCGCCGGCGCAACTTCCATGCCCTCGATGCCGAATTTCACTGTGACCGGATTTGTCACCGTAGCGCCGTCGGCAGGCTCGATGAAAAAGACATTGGCGCCAGCGGGCGATGGCGTGCGATTTATCTCGCTTTCCTGTCCACAGGCGGCAAGCGACAGGGCGACGAGGGTAGCGGCGATGGCGGACTTCATTGCGGGGCTCCGTGGCATGGTTTGCTTTGGGCGCCTTTGAGCGCTAGCGCATAGATAGCGTACACTCGTTACCATGCGAAGACGATTGGATCTTGTTCTTGTCGAACGTGGGCTGGCGCCGAGCCGGTCACAAGCACAAGATTTGATCAAACACGGAAGAGTTTCCATAGATCAGAAGGTCTGCACCAAGCCTAGCGCCGAGGTCGAGGCCAACCAAGTGCTGACCCTGGCGCCTGGCACGCCGGCTTATGTGTCGCGCGGGGCCGTAAAGCTGGCGGCCGCACTGGATGCGTTTGAATTTGATCCTGAGGGACGCGTGGCACTTGACGTCGGTGCTTCTACGGGCGGCTTTACGGAAGTCCTACTCACCCGGGGGGCAGAAAAAGTGTACGCCGTCGATGTTGGCCATGATCAATTGCATGCCAGCCTCAGGAATGATCCACGCGTGATCTCGCTCGAAGGGTGTGATGCGCGAACCGTTACACGCCAGCTGGTGCCTCCTCCTGTCACCGCCATCGTCGGTGACGTGAGCTTCATCTCGCTGACCAAAGCGCTTGGCCCCGCCCTGGCACTTGCCGCACCCGGCGCTTGGCTCGTTGCGCTTATCAAGCCGCAGTTCGAGGTGGGTCGGGCACGCGTTGGCAAGGGGGGCATCGTTCGTGACGAAGCGGCAAGACAAGCCGCAGTGGACGATGTGACGGCGTGGTTTTCCGCGCAGCCGGGTTGGCGCATTTTTGGCATCATTGCTTCGCCGATTAAGGGCGGATCGGGCAACGAAGAATTTCTGCTTGGGGCGCTACGCGATGGGTGAGACGCGCGACCTCGATATCGCCCGCCTGGGCGCCCAAGGCGATGGGATTGCGGACACGACCTCTGGCTCGGTCTTTGTGCCATATGCGCTGCCTGGCGAATACGTGCGCACCGATGTGTCCGGTGAGCGTGGCCGGCTGCTCGACGTGCTGAGGCCCAGTGCTCAGCGCATTCAACCCGTCTGCCAGCATTTCAGCCATTGTGGGGGGTGCGCTCTCCAGCATATGGAGCGGAACGCGTATTTGGCGTGGAAGCGTCAGCTCGTGGTCGATGCTTTTACAGCCCGGGGCATTGACGCACCCGTTGCACCTGTGGCGAGTGAGGGGCTCGGTGCACGCCGGCGCGCAACTTTTGCGGCACGCCGCACGGGGCGCGGGGCCATCCTTGGCTTTCACGAGGCGCGCGGCAACGAAATTGTCGACCTTCAAGTGTGTCCTGTGACAGCGCCGGAGATTGTGCAGGCGCTGCCGGGCTTGCGCACGCTTATTGAACCGCTGCTGACGCGCCGGGGCGAGGCTCGCCTTGTCGTGACGCTCGCAACGAATGGGATCGATCTTGCCATCGAAGGTGTGCGCGGCGATCTTTTTGCCGACGTCCGCGAGCGTCTGGCGCGTGAAGCTTCTGCCTTGAAGCTTGCGCGTGTCAGCATTGGCACAGATGCACTCTATCAGGTGGCCGAGCCCGTCATTCACTTAGGCACAGCGGCCGTTGTGCCGCCGCCTGGCGCCTTCTTGCAGGCCGCGATCGCAGCGGAGGCCGAAATGGTGCGGCTCGTCACATCGGCCATGCCCAAGGCAAAACGCATTGCGGATCTTTTTTCCGGACTGGGCACGTTCACTTTTCCATTGGCGGCGTCAGCACAGGTGCTGGCTGTTGACGGCGATCGCCAAGTCATCGCCGCGCTGGAAGTCGCAGTTAAGCGGAGCCCGGGCCTCAAACCTATACGCTCGAAGGTGCGAGATCTTTTTCGCGAACCTTTATCGGTGAAGGAGCTGGAGTCATTCAACGCCGTGGTATTCGACCCGCCGCGCGCAGGTGCGTCCGCGCAATCTGCCATTCTTGCCAAATCGAAGATTGCGGTGATTGCGGGGGTCTCGTGCAATCCCGCAACGCTCGCACGCGATGCGCGCACACTGATTGACGGCGGTTACCGGCTGGATGCCATCACGCCTATCGACCAGTTTCTCTTCTCAGCCCATATTGAGGTCGTCGCCATCTTCCGGCGCTAGCCGGTGAGCAATCGTCCCACGTATGCCGGAACGACTTCGGTCGCAGGGCCGTGGATCGCCTCGGCAAACAGGCTGGAGCTTTCGGATGGTCCCAGGTTGAGCTCCACCGTGTGGGCACCATTCATACGCGCCTCAGCGACGAACCCTGCCGCCGGATAAACGTTTCCGCTGGTGCCGATGGAGATGAACAAATCCGCCGCGCTCAAATGCGTGGCAATGCGCTCCATATGATAGGGCATCTCGCCAAACCACACGACGTCTGGGCGCATTCCGCCGGTCGTGGCGCACTTAGGGCATGGCGTGTCTCCGGCGATGTCCTCCTCCCACCGATGGCGTGTGCCGCAGACTGCGCAGAGCGCCTTTAGCAATTCTCCATGCATGTGGATCAGGTGCTGGGAACCGGCCGCCTCGTGGAGCGCATCGATGTTTTGCGTGACAATGATCACCTCGCCTGGATGCTCGCGCTCAAGGCGCGCCAACGCCACGTGCGCCGCGTTGGGTGCCACATGCGCATGCCCCTGGCGGCGTTGATTGTAGAAATCGAGCACGAGGGCTGGATCGCGGGCAAAGCCCTCAGGCGTGGCGACGTCACAGTAATCGTACTTCGACCAGATGCCACCCTTGTCGCGGAACGTCGACAACCCGGACTCGGCAGACAGCCCCGCGCCGGTCAGGACAACAATGTGCTGATACCTGTTCATCCCTTAAGCACGGGCCTTAAACGCGGGGGCGCTAAAGCAGCTTGCCCATGGCGACCGCGGTGTCGAGCATCCTGTTGGAGAAGCCCCACTCGTTATCGTACCAAGATAGTACGCGCCCAAGCTGCCCTTCGACGACCTGCGTCTGCGTCGAATCGAAATTCGACGAAAAGGGCGAGTGGTTGAAATCGATCGAAACCAGTTCTTCTGTCACGTAGTCCAGCACGCCTCTCATCTGCTGCTGGGCTGCGTGCTCCATCGCCTGGTTGATCTCTTCGACCGTGGTCTCACGGCCGGGGATGAAATTCAGGTCGACAACTGAGACGTTCGGCGTCGGCACACGGATCGCCGTGCCGTCGAGCTTGCCTTTGAGTTCGGGCAGCACGAGGTCGACGGCGGAGGCCGCACCCGTCGACGTTGGTATCATGGACAGTCCAGCCGCGCGTGCGCGACGCATGTCCTTGTGTGCCTGATCGAGGATGCGCTGGTCGTTGGTGTAGGCGTGTATCGTCGTCATGAAACCCGACTGTATGCCAACGAGGTCGTTCAGCACTTTCGCGATAGGGGCGAGACAATTCGTTGTGCACGAGGCGTTCGAAACAATCTTGTCGTCGGCAGTGAGCTTGTTGTGGTTCACGCCGTAAACGACCGTGATGTCGGCCCCCTTTGATGGCGCGGAGACGAGCACGCGCTTGGCGCCAGCATCAAGGTGCACCGTGGCCTTGTCCTTGTTCGTAAAAATTCCGGTGCACTCCATGACGATGTCGACGTCGAGCTCTTTCCAAGGCAGCTTGGTGGGGTCTCTTTCAGCCAGCACCTTGACGGGTGTGCTCAAACCGACATCCATCAGATCACCGTCGACCGTCACTTGGCCGGGGAACCGTCCGTGCACGCTGTCATATTTGAACAAGTGAGCATTATCCTTGGCGGGCACCAGATCGTTGATGGCGACGAAATGAATGTCGCTGCGTTGGGCCTCAGCGGCCGCGCGCAGCACGTTTCTACCGATGCGGCCGAATCCAGAGATCGCAACCTTCACTGCCATCGTTTCCTCCCTGCAGGTGGCTCTTGTCTAAATACGTGGCGGTGGAATTTGTCGCCAAGACGGGGCATTTGCGCCTCGGCGTTGCCGGAAGCGAAAAGCGTGGCCATTAACTTGACGTCACCAAGCCCTGTCAATGAGGCATACCTCGCCAGCGGGTTCAGACCAAAAACTTTGCACTTTTGCGATTTCCTGTGGGGTACCTGGCGAGCACGGTTTCGTTTGTTGACGCGTGCGAGCCGGTGCCAATAAGCTCATGTTTTTTCAGGGGACGCGCGGATCGCCCGAGGCCACTGGGCGAGAGCGGAGATGTGGGAATTTGGCGGATGGCTCAGCGCAAAGCGAAGACGGCCAAACGGCCAGCAAAGCGGCCGTCCCGGGCCACAAAAGCGCCTTCTGAGGCCAAGCTGAAGCTTGAGACACGAATCAAATCCTTGGAAAAAGAGCGCGATCGCCTAAAGGTCCAGCTGGGGGCAGCAAGTGAGCGCATCACCAGCCTTGAACAAGGCCGTGATGATGTCGTCAATCGCATTGATTGGGTTATCGATTCGCTGCATAACGCCATTGAAAGCGAAGCCTGATTCGTTTGATGGGGCCGCGCAAGGATGCGCTGGCAGGGGGCGATGGGCCAAGTTGCGCTCAATCTGAACGGACGTTCCTTCCGCTTCGATTGCGGAGATGACGAGGAGGCGCGCCTTAAGGAGCTTGCAGCCTATGTCAGATCGCGTGTGGAGGATCTGACGCGCGAGTTTGGCAATGTGGGCGAGCAACGCCTACTGCTGATGGCCGCGCTTTACATTACCGATGAGCTTTGGGACGCTCGTGCCGAGGCCGCCGCCAAAAGCAAGCCCAAGACTGTGAAGGGGAAGCCGCCTCAATTAGTTGCGCCGGCTGCCAAAAGCGACGAGCCGGCTGCGGGCTCGGGCAATACATCATCTTAGGTTTGCGCGCGCTTTCGCGTGCCATTTGGAAAACTCGCGCTCCACGGTTACAATAGAATCAGCTGCGGGGCTCGTTTGAAGCACATATGTTCCCCGGGGCCTATAAGATCCGCACGGGAGCTATCCCTGCCGGAGTCGTGGCTTCGGACACATGGCGCCCACCTACTTTTTGTAGGAACCACGCGGGATCATTCGCTTCGACGGCTACCGCGGCTATCTTCTTTGCTTTCCTCATGACAGTGGACGAAAAATCGGCGGCGAGGACGGAGGCGCGCGCCCGGCGCGCCGCCGCTCACGCCAAGCACGGCGCGCGCGCTGGCGACCTGCTTGCCCAACATGGCTTGGAGTTTCTAGCGCTTGAGCCCCGCGCCATCGTTTCGGGCTTTTCCGCCATCCGTGACGAAATCGATCCTGCGCCACTGTTGGCCCGTCTGGCTGCCAAGGGCCATCGGCTGTGTCTGCCGGTGATGCAGGGCAAGGGCTTACCACTTGTCTTCCGTGCCTGGAAGCCTGGTGACGAGATGGCGTCTGCGACGTGGGGCATCGCAGAGCCACTGCCCTCGCGCGCTCAGCACGAACCCGACGTTGTACTGGTGCCGCTGCTGGCCTTCGACGTACAAGGCTGCCGCCTCGGCTACGGTGGCGGATTCTACGACCGATCGATTCAGCGTTTGCGTGAGTTGAAGCCTGTCGTGGCGGTGGGCGTCGGTTATGATGAGCAAAGGATCGACGTCGTGCCCCATCTCGACTATGACCAGCCCCTTGACTGGGTCTTGACCCCTTCAGGCCCGCTGCGCTGCTCTGGACACTAGATGCGTCTTCTTTTTCTTGGTGATGTTGTGGGCCGCTCCGGCCGCAAGGCAGTGCTCGCAGCGCTGCCCGACCTGCGCCGCCGTTACGCACTCGATTTCGTGGCGATCAATGGCGAGAACGCTGCTGGCGGTTATGGCATCACCGAGTCGATCCTTTTCGATCTTTTGGATGCTGGTGCCGACGTCGTCACACTCGGCAATCATGCTTTCGATCAGAAGGACGCGCTGGTGTTCATTGAGCGTCACGATCGGCTGCTGCGTCCCATCAATTATCCGCAAGGCACGCCGGGGCGGGGCGCAGGCCTCTTCAAGGCGCCGAACGGCGCTGATGTGCTTGTCATCAATGCCATGGGCCGCATCTTCATGCCTGAGCTTGATTGCCCGTTTCGCGCGATCGAGGCTGAGATCGCCGCCTGCGGTCTGAAGCAGGGCACCGATGCCATCGTGATTGATTTCCACGCCGAGGCGACGAGCGAGAAGCAGGCGCTGGGCTATTTTGTCGACGGGCGTGCGAGTGCCGTTGTCGGCACACATACGCACGCGCCCACGGCAGACGAGCGCGTGCTACCCGCCGGCACGGCCTTCATCTCCGACATTGGCATGTGCGGCGATTACAACTCTGTGCTCGGCATGGATACCGAAGAGCCAGTCAACCGGTTTCTGACGCGCATTCCGCGCCAACGTTTCGAGCCTGCGATGGGGCCGGGAACGCTGTCGGGGCTCGCCGTGGAAATCGATGATGCCACCGGCCTTGCGTTCCGCTGCATGGCTTTCCGCTCCGGCCCGCACCTGGAGCCGGCCACACCGGACGCATGGGCCATCTGATTTGGCGAGTTGCACCCCTTCGGTCTTGACCCAAGAGGGCGCGTTCGCACAATAAAGGGCACCTCGAACAATGGCGCTTTTGGCTTTGTGGGTGCCGGCGGCGCGGCGTCAGGCGCGGTTGCGATGCTGGTCTGCCGCCTTCGCGGCGGCCTTTGCGTTGCCCTCAGGCCGTCTTGCAACGCCTTGGACACAATTGGGGCGT
>JAAERO010000367.1 GCA_024230315.1 Hyphomicrobium sp. | reverse complement strand
CAGCCCAAGACGACTGCTTTCGCTTTCACCCGCAAGGTGTGACAAGACTGCCCCCAAATCATAGCCCCAAACGACTGAATCGTAACGGAATTACGCCAGTAGCGCAGCAGAAATCCGGCGTCTACTTGGGGAATGCGGGTTATAGGTAAGTCGCGTGTTTTTGCACGAGGGAGTTCCATTGCAGCGGATCATCGCCGCTTCACTTTGGCTAGTCTGTCTTTGATGGCAGTTCCTGCGATCTTAGCAACTTGGCCGCCTAAGCACGCGAAGGCTGACAATGCCGCTTTGACCGCTGCGCCGTCTAAGGACGCACACGTCATTGATCACGCCGGATCGGCGGATTGACGTATTTCGCATCTCATTTTCTCTCCTCATGACCGTGGTGCCGCGGCGCGGCGTAGCCGGTCATTGATTGCTTCGCCCACCCCGTTCTCGGGGATCGGCATGACGGCAATCCTATCGGTGCCTGTCTGATCGAGGGCGCGCAGCGCGGCAAAGAGGTTGGCCGCTGCTTCGATGAGGTCGCCTGTCGCACTGAGATTGATCATGGGGCCAGCGGTGGCCGGTACGTCGGATCCAAACGCAAGCAACGCTTCCCCTTCGTGCACGTCAATTGCGCCGAGCCGAACTCTTGCCTCCGGCGCGTAGTGGCTTGCGAGTTGACCTGGCGACTGCGGCTTGTCGCCGGCCTCCGCAGCGCGGATGATAGATTGGCCCAGGACGGACTCGATCGTCTCGGCAGGAACGGCGCCGGTGCGCAACAAGACAGGCGCCTCGCCCGTGGCGTCGATGATGGTGGATTCCAGCCCATGCGCTGTCGGGCCGCCATCGAGGATGAGCCCGACGCGCTCGCCCAGATCAATATGCACATGCGCTGCTTGCGTCGGGCTCACGCGTCCTGACCTGTTGGCGGAAGGAGCGGCGAGGGGCAGGCCAGCGGCTTTGAGCAAAGCTTGCGCAATGGGATGATCGGGTACGCGAATAGCAATCGTCTCAAGCCCGGCGGACGTGAGATCGCAAAGATCGGATTCGGCTCGCCGTCTCAGTACCAACGTCAGCGGCCCCGGCCAAAACGCCTCGGCAAGGCGTAGCCCGAGCGGTGTGAATTCGGCGTGGGTCTTCGCGTTGGCGATGTCGGCGACATGCACGATTAAAGGATTGAATCGTGGTCGCGCCTTTGCTTCGAAAATTGCGGCCACCGCCTTGCCGTTGGTCGAATCGCCGCCGAGGCCGTAGACGGTCTCGGTAGGAAAGGCGACGAGCTGTCCCTCGCGCACATGCTCGGCGGCGACGCGGATCGCCCCCTCGGTTGCCTTCACAATGGCCATGCTCTTTGTGGACGCCTCATACGATTGCCTCATCTGTCATAGCCGCTTGGGCTGAATTCTGTCCAAAGAGTGTGTAGGCTCCACCCCCAAACATGGAAAATGGAAGTATGCCGCCGATTGCCGCAATTGGATCTGCCGCCGTTCGCAGCGCGTTCGCCGCGGTGCTGTTAGCTGCTTCCATCCCCGTTGCGCAAGCGAACTGGTTTTTGAAGATAGCGCGTGAGGCGGGCGAAGCGGGGACCAAAACCGTTAGGTCTGGCGTCGCTGTGCTCGATCGCGCTGCCGCTCACATCAAGGCGCTGCCCCCAACCGCCAAGGGTGCAACGTTGGCGGCGCATGCAACTCCGGAAGGGCACTGGAAATTCGTCAATCGCAACGGAGATGTGTTTACGGTCGGGACGCCCGATGAGTTCAAACGCGTGGTGCCAACGCTGTTGCCGGAGAAAGCTAGCGACACCAAGCTGACAATCTATCTCACCGAAGACACCGTCTTTGGTAAACGCGCGATCTTGAAGGCACTACCGGGCGACGCAACGCTGCATGTCATGGTTGGCAGGGATAGCTTTCCCCTGGTGCGCCGTGTCGGATCGGCAGGCGACAAGTTCTTCGCCCAGGTGCGCCCCAATCTCATTGTTGAGCTTACCGACCAAAAGCTCTTCAACGAGGCAATTGCGCAGCTGGAGCGCCCCTTGAACCGGTCGAGCATTCGCACCCTGTCCCTTAATCCCGGCGGCCCTCAAACGCTCTCATCCGCCCCACGCATAGAGGCTGGAACCAAAAACGCGCTCGTCGATTCCGTCGATCCAGCCAAGCTCGATGATGCGGTGCGATCCGTGCGCGGTCAGACGGTCCTTGTGACCGGTCGTGTCGAAGGCAACCTTCTTTTCTTCCGCCCGGAGAGCGGGCCGGAGCAGAGCCTCAAGGTGCTCGACGTGATCCGCGCTGCCGAGAATGCCGACGTCAATCTTGTCATTCTGCATTCGCAAGCGCCGCGTCAGCCCGGTGGGCGCAATTGGCTCTGGCAACGCATTTCCGTTGACGGGCTCGATGCTGCCGTGAAGCGGGCGACGCTGGGCGACTTCCTGGATGGGCTGGCCGTAAGCCACGGGCAGTTCACTGTCACCGCCGCTCGCGAAGGCAGCTGCCGCGTCATCGTGCGCGCAATGCCAGCCGGCTCGGCAGCGCAGCCGATCACCGGCGTGGTGGGCGAATGGTTGAGCTTGGCAACCTCGGAGATCACCGGCAATGTCATCGTCGATGCTGTGGACGTGTACGCCCGCGATGAGGCGCGCCAGAGGGAGCTTGATCGCCGCATTATTCCCTGGATACCATGGAGCTATCAGGCTGTCTATCTTGGCGGCCTCTTGGCGGGCCTCATCGGTTGGACCGTCACGCACGCTTGGTGGAGGCATGTTTGGCCGGCAGAGCAGCGCGAAGAATATCGCGGGGCGGCAGGCTACCAGGCGGCGCAAACTGTGCGATTTCTGGCCTACTTCGTCATCTTCCTGCCAATTGTAGGTGTCACCGCGCTTATATTCTTGCTGCTCCGATACGCCTGGAGGATTTTGATGCTGCCACTGCGGTTCTTCCGTAAACACACTCAGGGCGTGGAACCGAAGGCAGGATGAGCGGCAGCATCGATGGCGGAACTAAAGGGTAAGACACTCTTCATCACCGGAGCAAGCCGCGGCATCGGGCTTGCCATTGCGCTACGCGCCGCCCGCGATGGTGCTAACATCGCCATCGCGGCCAAGACCCAAGAACCTCACCCCAAGCTTGAAGGCACGGTTGAGACAGCCGCGCAGCAAGTTGAGCAAGCTGGCGGCCGCGCGCTGGCACTCGCTTGCGACATCCGTTTCGAAGACCAGGTGCAGGACGCTGTCGCAAGAACGGTGAAGACGTTTGGCGGCATCGATATCTGCGTGAACAATGCAAGTGCGTTGTCATTGAGCACCATTGAGGAGACGAGCCTCAAACGCTTCGATCTTATGCTCAGCGTCAACACACGCGGCGCGTTCCTCGTCACCAAGACCTGCTTGCCGTTTCTCAGGCAGGCGTCAAACGCGCACGTTCTCATGCTCTCGCCCCCGCTCGACCTCGCACCGAAATGGTTCGCCGGGCATGTGGCCTATGCCATTGCCAAGTACGGCATGAGCTTGTGTGTTCTGGGACTTGCAGAGGAGCTGAAAGGGGACGGCATTGCGGTCAACGCGTTGTGGCCGCGTACGACGATCGCCACGGCCGCAATCAAAAACATTTTGGGCGGTCAGAAAGTCATGCGCATGAGCCGCACGACGGACATCGTGGCGGACGCCGCGCACCTCGCCTTCCGGCAGCCGGCAAACTCCTTCACGGGCAACTTTCTGATTGACGACACCGTCTTGCACGAGATGGGCGGTGTCACCAACTTCGCCCAGTACAGCGTCGACCCGGCGATGCCGTTAGCGCCCGACTTTTTTGTGCCCGAGAATTGCCCGCCGCCGCCGGGTGTCACCATTGCCCCCATTTCTGACCTATCCGACTTAAAAAGCTGAAGCCCTGGTCCTTTCGGCAGATCGCGCTAACATGACGGCGAACTCGCTGTGAACGTTGGCAGAAAAATCCCCTACTATGACGACGCTTCTCATCACTCACCCCTGTTTTGTTGATCACGACACCGGACCGGGCCATCCCGAGCGCCCTGATCGTATGCGCGCCATCGACAAGGTGCTGGCGCATGATGTGTTCAAGGATCTCGAGCGTGCGGAGGCACCACTGCGCGACGATGTCGAGGAGCAGATCAAGCTTGGCCATTCTGTCGAGTACCTGGAAAAGATTCGCGGGGTTGCCACGGGTCCAATCAGTCGCCGAACTCAATTAGATTCCGATACGGTCATTTCTGCTGGCTCATGGGAGGCAGCGCTGCGTGCGGTCGGCGCCGGTCTGCGTGCAGTCGATGCCGTGACGGCAGGCGAAGCCGCTAACGCCTTCTGTCAGGTACGCCCGCCCGGGCATCATGCTGAGGACGACCGGGCCATGGGCTTCTGCCTGTTTTCCAATGCTGCGATCGCCAGTCATTATGCGCGCGCCAAGCACGGCGTTGAACGTGTTGGGGTCGTCGACTTCGATGTCCACCATGGTAACGGGACGCAGGACATCTTCTGGTCGGATAAGGATCTGTTTTATGGCTCCACGCACCAGATGCCGCTGTTCCCAGGCACCGGCGCGCTCAAAGAAACGGGCGTGGGCAACGTGTTTAACGCGCCGTTGCGTGCTGGCGATGGTGGAGAGGCATTCCGTGAGGCGTTCGAATCGCGCATTCTGCCCGCGTTGCATAACTTCGGCCCTGATCTCGTCGTGATTTCGGCCGGATTTGATGCGCATGAAGCCGACCCGCTCGCCAACTTGCGCCTTGTGGAGGCCGATTTCATGTGGGCAACTGAGAAACTCGCCGCTGTGGCCGCGACACACAGTAACGGACGCATCGTGTCAATGCTTGAAGGCGGCTATGACTTGACGGCGCTGGCAAGATCGGTTGCGGTTCACGTCAAGACGCTCATGGATGTGGGCACATAATCAGTAACGCGCCATTGCGGGACGCATCGTGGACATGATCATGGCCAAGGCATCGCCCAAGAATTCGGACATCAAGGAAATGAGCTTTGAACGTGCGCTCAAAGAGCTGGAGACCATCGTCGGCCGGCTGGAGCGCGGCGACGTGGAGCTTGAGGAGTCAATCGTGATCTTCGAGCGCGGCGCGGCACTCAAAGAGCACTGTGACCGGCTTTTAAAGCAAGCTGAAGCCAGGGTGGAAAAGCTCACAATCAACGCCGACGGTGCGCCGTCGGGTGCCGAGCCCTTCGATCCACAGAACTAACCCTTTATGGTCCGCAACTGCGGCTGCCCGCTCGTTGGCCTGGCTGCGAATGTTTGTCGCGCCCGGCTCATCACCAAAAAGATCACGCCTCACGGGGCCTAGAGCCTTGAACCGCCCCGGGTTTGTCGGAGGCTCCAACTCTTGAGAGATTGGAGCCATGACGAATCACAAGATATCGCCGAAGTATTCGCCGGAGGTGCGCGAGCGCGCCGTGCGGATGGTATTTGAGCACGTTTGTGAGCATCGATCCCAATGGTCTGCGATCACATCGATCGCTGCCAAGATCGGATGTTCGGGGCAGACACTGCACAATT
>JAAERO010000366.1 GCA_024230315.1 Hyphomicrobium sp. | reverse complement strand
CTGTCTCGGCCATGAGCTCGGTGAAATTGTAGTATCGGTGAAGATGCCGATTACCCGCAATGGGACGAAAAGACCCCGTGAACCTTTACTATAGCTTAGTATTGGCTTTGGATAAGTAATGTGTAGGATAGGTGGGAGACTATGAAGTGGCGTCGCTAGGCGTTGTGGAGTCATTGTTGAAATACCACCCTTTGCTTATCTGATGCCTAATTCCTAACGGAAGACAGTGCTTGGTGGGTAGTTTGACTGGGGTGGTCGCCTCCAAAAGAGTAACGGAGGCTTCTAAAGGTTCCCTCAGCACGCTTGGTAACCGTGCGTAGAGTGCAATGGCATAAGGGTGCTTGACTGAGAGACCTACAAGTCGATCAGGTTGGAAACAAGAGCATAGTGATCCGGTGGTTCCGCATGGAAGGGCCATCGCTCAAAGGATAAAAGGTACTCCGGGGATAACAGGCTGATCTCCGCCAAGAGCTCATATCGACGGGGGGGTTTGGCACCTCG
>JAAERO010000365.1 GCA_024230315.1 Hyphomicrobium sp. | reverse complement strand
GCGTAAACCGTATCGTTGCCTTCGTCAGCATCATCCGTAATCGTCGTCGTCGCCGCATTGGCATCCGAGGTATAACCGTTAGCCAGCGTACCGACCTTGACCACCTCATAATCATCACCGCCATCGGTCACACCAGTGATCGTCGCCGTCAGGTCTTCAGCAGACTCCTTGTACAAATCATCCGTCGCTGTAACCGTGACCGAGTCTGTACCCGCCGCCAGCGTCACACTGCTGGGCAGTGGGTATGGCGTGACATCACTGCCATCACCCAACTCAACATCGCCCGCCCAGGACAGGTTAACCGTAATATCGGCATCCGCCGGCGCAGTGACTGTATTGCCTGCACTGTCCACCAGCTTGATCGTGAAGACCGCGTCTTCACCCTCCTCAATCGCCGCCTCATCAACACTGATGACCGCGTAAACCGTATCGTTGCCTTCGTCAGCATCATCCGTAATCGTCGTCGTCGCCGCATTGGCATCCGAGGTATAACCGTTAGCCAGCGTACCGACCTTGACCACCTCATAATCATCACCGCCATCGGTCACACCAGTGATC
>JAAERO010000364.1 GCA_024230315.1 Hyphomicrobium sp. | reverse complement strand
TTAATGAGTGATGATGTTGTGCGTGCGAGGATCGACGCCAAGACCAAGAAAAAGGCCGTGGCTGTTCTGGAAAAAATCGGCCTAACGCCATCTGGGGCGTTTCGCATGCTTATGGTGCGTATTGCCGCTGAAAAGCGGCTCCCCTTTGCACCTCTTGAACCCAACGCAAAGACAATAACTGCAATCAAAGCGTCCCGGCGTGGTGAAGGGCGCAACGTTGGCTCAATTGATCAACTCATGGAGGAGCTGAATTCCAAGTAAGCCTATGCGCGAGATCATTCGCCAATCGGACTTTAAACGCGACTATAAACGTGAGAAGAAAGGCCGATATGCTGCCGTTCTCGACAATAGGCTCAAAGAGGTGCTCGAGTGTCTGGTGCACGACGTGGCGCAGCCTTCGCCCCGTCGCGTTATCATCGCATCAGCCATGAGGCGGCGGCGATCGAAGACCTCTTTGTCACGGCCTTCTTGGACGCGCATCTATGCCCGCCGGCCGAGATCACCATCGATCTCGACGCCACAGACGACCCGCTGCACGGCTGCCAGGAGGGTCGCTTCTTTCATGGCTACTACGATTGTTATTGCTATCTGCCGCTCTATATCTTCTGCGGCCGGCATCTGCTTTGCGCCAAGATGCGTCGCTCTAACATCGATGCTTGGGCTGGCAGCAGAGAGAAAATCGCGCGCATCGTCACCCATATCCGCGAACACTGGCCGGATGTGCGCACTCTGCTGCGCGCCGATTCAGGCTTTGCCCGCGACGAACTAATGGACTGGTGCGAGTCCAACAGTGTCGACTACGTCTTCGGCCTGGCCCGCAACTCCCGGCTTTCTGAGCGTATCGCGCTGGAACTGGAAGCAGCCGTTGAGGTCAGCGTCGAGATCGGCCGGCCGGCGCGCTGCTTTGCCGAGTTTGAGTGGACGACGCGAGATAGCTGATCGCGGGTGCGCCGTGTCATCGCCAAGGCGGAAGCAACGCAGGGCGAGCCCAATCCTCGCTTTGTGGTGACATCGCTGCCTGACGATGAGATTGACGCGCGGACACTCTATGAAGACATCTACTGCGCCCGTGCCGACATGGAGAACCGCATCAAAGAGTGTCAACTCGACCTTTATGCCGACCGCACATCGGCTTCGACGATGCGCGCCAACCAGTTGCGGTTGTGGTTCGCATCGATGGCCTATGTGCTTATCTGCGCCCTGCGCCGCATCGGGCTTGCCGGCACGGCCTTGGCAAAAGCGACCTGCGGCACAATACGCCTGAAACTCCTGAAGATCGGTGCCCGGGTCACCATAAGCGTGCGCCGGGTCAAGATTGCCATCGCCTCGGCTTGCCCTTATGCCAACATCTTCACTGAGGCTTATGCACGACTGCTAATTCCAGCGGTTTAACCGCACAGACCCGCCCACCTCAACACCAACAACAAGGATCATCGATGAGCCCTCTGCAAGCCGTTCAAACCGCGGCAATGAACACGCTTGATAGCAAGCCGAAGATCGAAATACCTCCACAATGAAAAACCAGATCAAGAAGACGGTGAGAAAGGCGGGTTAGAAGTCATCAGCTCATCAATCGGCTGAAGCTTCCAAGCGCATTCAGGTAGGAGGGTCAAAGCTCTTTGATGAAATTGTAAAATGCTTTCACGGTGGCCAACGCTGACATAGGTCGCGCCTGAGGCTTTTAAAACGTCATATAATATGGCTTCGGTTTTTACATCTACGGCGCTTGTGGCTTCATCCAGAAACGCAAAGCGTGGCTCAGAAATAATGATCCGGGCAAAGCCGATGCGCTGCTGTTCGCCAAGAGACAAGACCTTCGCCCAATTTCGCGCAGCGTAAAGGCCGCCGTGTTTTTCAAGAAGATTGGGCAGAGAGACCCGTTCTAACACCTCTTCCAGCTCATTATCGCTGATACTTTTGGTGCCACCATGGGGGTAAAGCAGCTGCTCCCGAAGGGTCCCCAAAATCATATAGGGATTTTGCGGAAGAAACAAGGTTTGCGAGGCTTCGGGCATCGTTATTGTGCCGGAGCCACGCCACCACAAACCCGCCATACTGCGCAACAAGGAGCTTTTGCCGACGCCCGTTTGCCCGATAATGACAAGATGGTTGCTGTCATAAATTTCGAGCGAAAGGTCTTTCAGAAGCTTTTGTTCGCCCCCCGGAGTTTCCATACTGACATTCTCTAACCGTACAAAGTCACCTTTTTGTATATCGATATGAGGGATGGTTTCGTCATCGCGAACGCTGTCCATCTGGTTAAAGCGCTCGATAATATCGGCAAGGCGCACTGTACTGGGCGCTGCGTGCGCGATTGAAGGGATCACCATGACGAGTGCCTTCATCGCCCCTATTATGGCCATGGAGGCCATGGTAGCTTGCGCAATATGTCCATATTCAATACCACCTTTGAAAAAGATCGGCACCAAGATGATGTAGGGGGCAACCACCGCAACCACGTTAAATCCGCCATGCGTAGAGTTGGTGAAAATGCGATAAAGATTTGCAATGGCATTCTTGCGGATAGCGATGAGAAGACGGGCGTCAATCTGATTGTTTTCTGCATATTCCCCCTGATAAAAAGCCACGGTTTCCGCATTATCCCGTACATGCAGAATCCCATAGCGAAGGTCGGCCTCCGCGACAGTCACGTGAAACCTCTGCTTAATGATCGGCACATAGATAAAAAACATCACCACCGAAATTATAGTCCCATAACTCAGCATAAAAATCATCATCCCGGGCGTAATGGTGGCGAGAATTATCGTGCCACTAAGAACCATAAGAACCTGCAAGAGGACCATGCGCGGTGTTGATGTGATCATCCCAACGAAGGGAGAGACTTCCTCCTGTATGCGCTGATCCGGGTTGTCCAGATTTTCAGAAAGCGCGATATCATAATAGGTTCGCTTACTTAAATACCTATCAATCAGATGCCGGGTCAGCCATTTGCGCCAGTCCAATTCAAGGAGTGAATCGATCAACTCCATCGCCATATTAAACAGAACCTCAAATAATAAAACTGTGCCAAACGTAAACAACAACAACCAAAAGAGATCATTATCCTTGGCAAGAATAGCGTTGGTTAAATTTTTCGAAAGGACTGTCGAATAAGCAAAAAGGACGGGTATCCCAAAAGCGGCCGCCAAAAGAACGGCGTATATCAGCCAAGTTTTCCATGCCCCTTTCCTCGTCAGATAAGGCTTAGCCACCAACCATAACCGCTTCATCAAAAGCTTGTTGATCTTGTAACTTTTTGGATCCACTTGGATCCGCTTCAAGCCACGCGTATCCGGCTCCGGCTCGCCCAATGTCAGCGGATGCTTGAGGAACATCAAAAGATACTTAATTTTGGGGTGTTTGCTGAGAGACTGAAAAAAGATCTTCATCTGGAAAGTTCCCCCGACGACGAATATGATTCGGCTTGTATGATCAGCTATAGGCATAAGAGGGTTCACGTTATGGCAGAATCGCGGCTCCCCTATGCCCGCATTCCCCAAGTAGACGCCGAATTTCTGCTGCGCTACTGGCGTAATTCCGTTACGATTCAGCCGTCTCGACCTTGATTTTGACCGTCACGTGAAGCTGGAATTCCAAGGTTGCCGCATCAGTTCTGACGGTGGGCTACTGCTGTTTCGCGAGCTTGATGACGCTTGTGGCCTACTTGAGTTTGCTGGAACAAGATTGCACGATCCGCGCCGCGGTCATAACCGCCTGCATGGTGTCGATGCTCTTTTGCGCCAATCGGTGTTTGGTCGGTTGGCTGGGTATGAAGATGTCAATGATGCCGACCGGCTCTCGCGTGATCCGGTGATGCGCCTTAAACCCGCATTACCCAGATAAGGGCACCTCGAACAATGGCGTTTTTCGCTTTGTGGGTGCCGGCGGCGCGGCGTGAGGCACGGTTGCGATGCTGGTTTGCCGCCTTCGCGGCGGCCTTTGCGTTGCCATCAGGACGTCTTGCAACGGCTTAGACGCAATTCGGGCGTCAGGTAGCCGCCATTCGTTTCAGGCTCACCATACGGCGCATGTTATAGACGAGATTCTGCAGCCCGATCTTTGCCGCCGCCCGCTGGAAGCCGATGCTGCGCACGATGCGCCCGCCCGGTGCCGTCTCCTGGGCACCGAAGATGTGCTCGACACGCGCGCG
>JAAERO010000363.1 GCA_024230315.1 Hyphomicrobium sp. | reverse complement strand
GCGGCACACGGCAAGGTACGCGCGACACGCCTCCTCCGTTCCGAACCGTTCCTCAAACTCAATCAACGTCTTGGGGAAACCGCGCCATAGCGCCTCGTGATGCGTCTCTGCCATTTGGATATCTCATTGATATCCATAGAACATTCTTATGTGGCCGGACTAAAGCGGAGAGGTATGTAATCTGACGGTTAAGGGTTTGATTTTTGGCATCCTTGGCCCCGCCATACTGGGCGTCTTCATCCTGGTGCCACTAATCACGGGCCGGTTCCCGCTGTTTTTCGGCTTCGATCCGCAACTGCTGGGCTCTGTTCTTTTGATCCTTGCAGGCTTCGGTGCGGCAATGGGCTGGATCTACGGCCTGCTCACCGCACGAACCTGAGCGCGTATCGTTTGCCGCTTGTTGGAGTTGGGGAGGCGTGCAGCCCGTTTGTGCCCGCAAGGGAAGCGCGTGCTGCGTTCGAGGCCTGGGGCGTCTGAGATTGGCCCCAAGCTCTGCCTTCAGCCGCTGCGTTCATCTCACTGTGCGGCTTGCCCACTCCAGGGCCTTGTGGCAGTGTCCCCGCGCTTCGCGCCAAGCACGCAGGCTTTGTGTCCGCGCGCCCTAGAACAAAATCGTTCTTGATGGAATCGCTCGCCAAGCCAGGAAGGTATCCGCCAAGAACGTGAATCTTGCTCTAAATCAAAAGTGTCGAAACTGATTCACGTTTCACTTGGAAAAGCCAAGTGCATCCAAGTGAAACGATCAGGGTCTAGATCGCCCAATTCGCTGCCGTAGCTCAGTGGTAGAGCACTCCCTTGGTAAGGGAGAGGTCCTCAGTTCAATCCTGAGCGGCAGCACCATTAATTTCAGGGCATCTTGCGCGAAATCTGTCGTTCCTGTCGGCGCGAACTTGTGCGGAACTTGTAAGCAACATCACCCTATCTCTGACACTAATTTGGCACTTGGCGCTAGGCTGCTCCAACAGCTTGGTCGGCTACAAGATGGTATGCATCCGGTGAAGACCGCAGGGAATGAGGGTCGCGATCAGGCGGCTATGGCCTGAGCCTCCTTCCAGTTCCAGGGCAGCAGGTCATCGAGCTTCTTTGCCGGGTGGTCGTTGACGCGGGTCTCGGCGGTGATGCGCGCCTTGGTCTCGGCAATCAACATCGCCTTCAGGGCAGAAATATCATCGGGGTATTGTGCTGGATCGAGCACCATGGATAACAGTATAACTGCTTCGCACCTTAAGCTG
>JAAERO010000362.1 GCA_024230315.1 Hyphomicrobium sp. | reverse complement strand
CGGGACGCATCGGATTTTGCTTCACCCGTTGGGTGCACCATTATGACCCCGCATCTATTCGCCTAAGATGCTGATGATAATATCTGAATCGGTAAGTTGGGCCTCTCTCTAACCGACTTATCTGGGCAATGCGGGCTTAAACAGGTCAAAGGCCGTCGCTAGACGGCCTTTTGCTGGTGACGGGCAGGACGAGCTGCGCACGGATTAACGTTTGCGCATGCTGAACGACGCCGACGCCGACGCACCGTCGCCGGCCAGGCTCACGCTCTGGCTCCGGCCGCGCACCACGACGCGGATCGTACCCGAAACGTTATATTCGGTGTTGTGGAAACTACCCCGGTAGCGGCCCCTAGAAAGCCTGTAGACGGTCGCTGTCTGCGAGGCCTTGCCGGAGGTCGTGGCGCAGGTCGCCCGCAGCCTATAGCTGTTTGAGGAGGCTTTGCTGTATCGGGCCCTGCAGCGCGCCTTCTCTCTGGTGCCCGAGGCGAACGAAATCCAGCCGCCCCCGCTCCACGAGCCAGAAAGGCTGGGCTCGGCTTCACTCGGATCGATAAGGCCCACGATACTGAATGCGACGAGCGGTATGAGAGCGAATCTGCGTGTCCTCGTCCACCAAGGAGCCGAACAGGTGCCGGCCATCGACAAAATGTTCTTGCGTGAAACGAGTCTGGACATGGCAGGACCTTTTTGAGTGGCGGTGGGTCTCAAGAAGAACTCTACACTGATGCTCTCTACACTGATATTACGGTCTACACACTGCGTCCATGCACAATTTGGTCGGCGCCCGTTGTTACAATGGACGGTCAAGACTATTGACGAGTCGCTAGTTCGGCGGCCGAAACGACATTGCATCACGGATGTTTCCTGACGCCGTGCGGACAATGACTCGACAACAACGAAGCTTCACAACGCTTTAGCGACGAGTACGTCAACTGGTGGGTCGCTGAGTAGATTGCCAGCTACGGTGCCAATAAGGGCCTGTCGCAAGCCGGATCGCCCGTGCGAACCGATGGCCAGAAGGTCGGGCTTTAAGCGTCTAGCTTGCTCGCGTATCACACTGAGGACGTCTCCATCTTCAACATGGAATGTGACTTGCAAGCCACCATTGCCGAGTGTTTGCGCATGGGCGCGAATGTCTTTTTCGAGATCAGCCTTAAAGTTTTGTTCTTGCTCTTGGCGAATTTGCGCTTGTGTATCTGAGTCGAGGAGCCCCTTGAAGGGTACGTGGATGGTGTGGATCAAGTGAAACTCAGCGTCCGGTGCAATCGCGGCGGCGCATTCGAGCGCCCTGCGAGCGGCAGGCGAATTATCGGTCGCGACAAGAACTCGCTCATAGTTGTGTGCTACCGGGTCTTTGACGAGTAATACAGGCAGATTGCCGATACGAATAATGCGCTCTGCTGTCGTTCCGCGAAAAAGCTCAAATGTGGTGTGGCGCGTAATGCCGAGTACAATCAACTCAGCGCCTGTCTCCTGAGTGTGACGAAGGATCTCGTCGTGGCCGCTGCCGCGGACGATTGCGATCTCAGGTTTCACATCGGCAGATGTCGGCAGTGATGCGAGGAGCTGCTCGATTGTTGTGCGGGCGCTTGCGTCGTACTGTTCAGCGGTGCTTGCCGGCACCGTGTCACTGACAATGTGGATCACTTCAAGAGATTCGCCTAGCTGATGGGCGAGCGCCAAAGCGCGTTGCAGCGCGCGATCGGACCGTGCGGAAAGATCGGTTGCCATGAGCAGCTTTTTCATGATTTCGACTTGCACTCCTTGCAGCGCGTTTCACGGGCCAATTCCAACTATTGTACTGGATTAGCTTTCGTCGCCTTGACGCTCATCAAGGCTGCCAGAATGGACGACTGTACCGTGGATGCGCAACTAGGTTTGGATTGAGTAGGGTTGTGATCGATGGCGCCAAGGGTTGAACTGAAGCGGCGACTGACAATTTGGCTGGTCATCTTCTACGGCTTGGGCACCACGATCGGAGCCGGCATCTACGCGTTAGTCGGTGAGATCGCGGGTGTGGCTGGCTATAAGGCGCCATGGTCCTTCCTCGTGGCGGCTGGCTTAGTCACATTTACCGTGCTCTCTTATGCGGAAATGTCGCGCCGATACCCTCGCGCGGCGGGAGCGGCGCTTTATGTGCGTGAAGGCCTCGGCTCGGTTCATCTATCGACGCTTGTTGGGTTGCTTGTTGTTCTCGCCGGTTTGACGTCAGCGTCGGCGTTGGTCAACGCTTTCGTTGGCTATTTGAGAGAAATCATCGCCATAGATGCAACGACCGCGATCGTTCTGTCGGTCTTGGCGCTGGGCGGCATCGCGGCGATCGGAATCATCGAGTCCGTAACCGTTTCGAGCGTCATTACGGTGATCGTAACTCCTCGGCCTCCTCCTTATTGTGGGCGTGAATTACCAGAGCTTCGGCGCGTTCCCTGCGCACATCGACGTGTTGGCACCGCCGATTAGTCTCCAAGGTTGGGGTCTGATCCTTTCAGGGGCGATGCTGGCCTTCTATGCGTTTCTCGGGTTTGAGGACATGGTGGTTATTGCCGAGGAAGTGCAGGACGTTAGGCGCAATCTGCCGCTCGCCATTTTCGTCACGCTGGCAATCACGACAGTTCTCTATCTGCTCGTGGTTACGGTAGCGGTTCTCGCCATGCCGCCTGAGGAACTGGCGGCAAGCGATGCACCCTTAGCAGCGCTCTATGAGAAGGGTACCGGCTCGTCCCCAACGCTCATTAACGCCATTGCAGCCCTGGCGATCATCAACGGTGTGCTGATCCAGTTGATCATGGCTTCGCGCCTGCTCTACGGCTTGGCCTCCACGCAGCAAATCCCAACTGTCTTTGCCTATGTCGACCCGCGGACTCAGACCCCACTAATCACGACGGCTACGGTGACGGCGGTCACGCTTCTTATGAGTTTGCCGGGAACGTTAAAGGGATTAGCCGAGGCAACATCCACCATCATGTTGATGGTCTTTGCGTTGGTGAACCTAGCTGCTTGGCGCGTTATGCGCCAAATGCCGGACGACGACGGGCACCGATCGATTCCGACGTGGGTTCCGTTGGTAGGTTTTGTAATTTCGGTGGGGTTTGTCGTCAGGGCACCTCGAACAATGGCGCTTTTGGCTTTGTGGGTGCCGGCGGCGCGGCGTCAGGCGCGGTTGCGATGCTGGTCTGCCGCCTTGGCGGCGGCCTTTGCGTTGCCCTCAGGCCGTCTTGCAACGCCTTGGACGCAAT
>JAAERO010000361.1 GCA_024230315.1 Hyphomicrobium sp. | reverse complement strand
GCGTCCAAGGCGTTGCAAGACGGCCTGAGGGCAACGCAAAGGCCGCCGCGAAGGCGGCAGACCAGCATCGCAACCGCGCCTGACGCCGCGCCGCCGGCACCCACAAAGCCAAAAGCGCCATTGTTCGAGGTGCCCTTAAGTCCTGATAGGGAACTCCAATACGACGTACTACTGCAGAGTTTTCAGATATGGGAAGCGGGGGCTGACCGCGAGTCAGGCCGTCTAATTCGAGTCATCTTTGGAAAACCTGCGCTCGTATCCATAAACTTTTTGAACGGCGGCAAAAATCAACGCCGTCGACCAACCAAACATCAAAAGGCCGTTGGCGCCCTCAAAAGACGACAACAGCCGCCATTGATCATCCAGGGTGATATCCCCGAAGCCGAGCGTGGTGAATGTCGTCGTCGAGAAGTACAGGGCCTCTTCAGTAGAGCCTACAGCACCAATTAGCCGGTAGAGCATCGCCCAAGCCCAGACCTCAATAATGGTGGCGACAAACAACCAGAGCACAAAGTAGGACAGCAACAACGTCGATTCAAAATCGGATCGCGTGACCTTTCGTGTCACACGCCGACGCAGCATCTCAATTGCAGTGATCATGAAAACGCCCTGGACCACCGTCGTCAAGATGATCATGACCGATCCCAGGATCATCTGAACGATCAAGTTGTCCTCCTGACTCTTTGGCTGAACGATATGAGATATTTGTTTGAGGTGGCGCAGATTGGCGCGGGCTTAAGTGGGCTCTGTCGCCGGTGAAGCAGGATGCTCAGGCTTGGGTTCCTCTTTCTTTCGATTCGCGGCCTCGCGTAGGCGTTGGAATTGGACGTAGAGGTAAGGAATGAAGGCGACGCCTAGAATGGTTGCGACGAGCATGCCCCCAAAGACGGTAAGGCCGACTGAGACGCGGGCCGCCGCGCCGGCGCCCGTCGCGACGACCAGAGGAAAAACGCCGAGGACAAACGACAACGCCGTCATCATGACCGCCCGGAAGCGCAGCGACGCGGCCTGCTCTGCCGCTGCAACGATTGTCTGCCCGGATTCGCGGCGTTCCTTGGCAAACTCCACGATCAAAATCGCATTTTTGGCGGCCAAACCAATGAGCAGGACAAGGCCGACCTGCGCATAGGTGTTAAGGGACACGCCCGTCAGTTTGAGCGTGGTCAGCGCGCCGAGGACCGCGAACACGACTGACAACATGACCGGGATGGGTATGGTCCAGCTTTCATATTGAGCCACGAGGAAGAGATAGGCAAAGATAATCGAGAGGGCAAAAACGGCCGCGCCAGCCTCGCCCGCCTTGACCTCTTCATATGACATGCCGGTCCACTCGTAGGTGTAGCCATCAGGAAGATCGCTGGCAGCCGTGCTCGCCATGGCTGTGAGGGCTTGACCCGAGCTGTAGCCGGCGGCTGCGTCGCCATTAATGGTTGCGGAGCGGAACATATTGTAGCGTTCGATCGTATCCGGCCCCAGAACCGATTTGATCGTGACGAGGGTATGGAGCGGAACCATCTCGCCGTCCTTGTTGCGTACGTAAAGCTTGCCGATATCCTCAGGCCTGCTGCGCTTGTCCGCTTTGGCTTGAACGTAGACTCGATAGACGCGCCCGAACTTGTTGAAGTCGTTCACATAGTAAGCGCCGATATTGGAATTGAGCACCGTGAAGATGTCGTCAATTCTAACGCCTTTGGTCTTGGCGCGCTCGCGATTGACGTCGATGAAGATCTGCGGGGAATTTGCCCCAAAGGTGCTGAAGACGCCCCTGAGTTCAGGCTGGGCGTTCGCCGCATAAATCATTCCGCCGAGAACCGCATAAAGAGACTGCGGGGGGCGGCTCTCGGTATCTTGCAGAACGAATTCAAAGCCGCCCGTGCTGCCGAGGCCGGGGATTGGTGGTGGAACAAAGGGAATGATCGTTGCGCGTGAAATGGCGGCAAGCTTGGGCGCGACGTCACCCATGATGGCGCGCAAATTGAGCTCCGGTGTCGTGCGTTCGTCCCACGGTTTCAGTACGGCAATGATAAACGCACCATTGGGTATGACCGTGCCCTGGAGCATACTGTAGCCGCCCACCGATATGACATTGGCGACGCCGGGGTTATCCGACAGGATTTTTTCGACCTCTGCGAGAACGGCCGTCGTGCGAGGCAGGGCCGCGCCATCGGGCAATCGCACATCAACAAAAAACGCGCCCCGATCCTCAGGCGGTATGAACCCAGTGGGTAGTGAAACGCCGAACGAGACCGTGGCGCCAATGACGAAGGCGACGGCGGCGGCGCTAACGATAGCCCGTCGAATGAGCATGCGGACGACAACATTGAAGCCATTGCGTGTTGTGTCCAGTCCCTTCTCGAACCAAGCGAGCGGACCGCGCCTGGTTTGGCTTGGGGGCTTGAGGATGGTTGCGCACAAGGCGGGACTGAGCGTCAGCGCGTTGATCGATGACAGCGAGACCGCAACGGCAATGGTGGCGGCAAACTGCTCAAATAGGCGTCCGGTCAGGCCCGGCGTAAATGCGATCGGTACGAAAACGGCCAGAAGCACGAGCGTTGTGGCGATTACCGGTGCGGTGACCTCTTCCATTGCTTTGCGCGTGGCGTCTCTCGGCGACAGGCCGTCGGCCATATGGCGCTGGACGTTTTCCACGACGATGATGGCATCGTCGACGACAATGCCAATGGCAAGAATGAGCCCGAATAGGCTGATCGTGTTGATTGTGAAGCCAAGCATGAGAAGGGCTGCGAACGTCCCAATAAGAGAAACAGGGATCGCGATGGCAGGTATGAGCGTCGATCGCCAATCCTGCAGAAAAATGAAGACGACGAGAATGACCAGCGCAAGCGCCTGCAGCAGCGTGATTACGACCTCGCGTATGGACGTTTCCACATAAAGCGTCGTGTCGTATGTGACCTGGTAAGCGAGATCGTTGGGGAAGCGCTTGGACAGCCGTTCCATCTCGACTTTGACATTGTGCGCAACGTCAAGCGCATTGGCATCGGGTAACTGGTAGACCGCAAGAATGGCGGCGGGCTTCCCGTTGAGCTGTCCGAACCAGCCATAGTTTTCGGCGCCAAGCTCGATCGTGGCCACGTCCTTTAGCCTGACGACGGAGCCATCAGGATTGGCCACGAGGATGATGTTTTCGAACTGGGGCACGTCCTCCAGGCGGCCTTGCGCCGTGAGCGTGTACTGGAACTGCTGCGTGGCAGGCGCCGGCTGTTGGCCAATGGCGCCAGGCGACGCTTGTAGATTTTGCTCACGGATGGCTGCAATGATGTCGCTCGACGTGAGACTAAGACCGGTCAGTCGATCGGGGTCGAGCCAGATGCGCATGCCGTAATCACGTGCCCCCAGGATGTCCACGCTGGCGACTCCGGGCACCCTTGCCAGTGTGTCGCGCAAGTTGATGCTTGAGTAGTTACTCAGAAAAATGTCGTCGTACGTTCCCTTTGGCGAGAAGACGGAAACGACCATCAACATGCTGGTCGATTTCTTTTCGGTCGTGACGCCCTGCCGCTTGGCCTCTTCGGGCAACTTAGGCATCGCTTGCGAGACTCGGTTCTGGACGTTGACCTGAGCGGTGTCTGAGTCTGTTTCGATGGAGAACGTCACGGTCAGCGTATAGGAGCCATCGTTGGAGCTCTTAGAAGACATATATGTCATGCCCTCCACGCCATTTACCTCGGCCTCAATGACGGCCGCGACGGTCTCGGCGACAACCAAAGCGTTAGCGCCGGGGTATTTGGCTGAGACTTGGACTTGTGGCGGCGTGAGCTCGGGATACTCGGCGACAGGCAGCGCCCCTAATGCGAGCGAACCCGCAAGCATCGTCACGATGGCAATGACGAACGCGAACTTGGGGCGGTCTATGAAAAATGCGCTGAGCATTCGTTACGGCCCGGTTTGAGGTTTTTGGGCGGGGTCGCGGGCTGCCGTCTGCACCTCGGCGCCCGGCCGTACCTTTTGGATGCCTTCAACAATAAGCGTATCGCCCTCGGTCAGGCCTTCGAGGATAACGATGCCGGCATCCACCCGCTGACCTGTTCGGACGGGCCGGGACTCGACCCGGCCTTCGCCATTGACGACGAGAACAAAGGGTCCCACTTGGTTTTCCTGAATGGCTGCCTGCGGAATGACAATGCGTCTTTCCGGGTTCTCGCTCCTCAGGATGACATTCACGTATTGACCAGGCACCAAGAGACGGTCCGCATTTGGAAACTTCAGGCGAATGTTTATTGTACCGGTCGTGGGGTCCACTTTATTGTCAAGGACATCAACCTCGCCAGGGTGGTTGTAGGTCTTGTCGTTGGCTAAACGGATGTAGGGTACGAACTTGTCGACCTTCCCCTCTTTCACGCCCTCCATGTAGTTCATGTACTGGCGTTCGCCGACGGAAAAGAAGACATCCAGGGGATCGAGATCGAGAACCGTCACGAGCACGCCGCTGTCGGGCCCAATGAGGTTGCCCACATCGACGGTGGCGATGCCGCTCCGACCTGCGATCGGCGAATTGATAGTGGCGTAGCTAAGATCGAGCTTAGTGCGCTGGACCTCGGCCTCGGCGGCTGCCACGTCGGCCTCGGCTTGGCCGGCCTTTGATTTGGCGAGGTCATATTGGGCCACGCTTGCCGCCTCGCGCTTAACGAGGACCTCGTAGCGGGCAAGGCTGTTTTCGGCTTGTTCGAGGTTGGCCTTGGCCTTCGCAAGGTTGGCATTGGCGGCAGCCAAGGTCGCTTCGAATTCGGCAGGGTCGATCTCGAAGAGCAGGGCACCCGCTTCGATTTCCGCGCCCTCTTCGAAGGGGCGTTTCAGCAGGGTCCCATTTACGCGAGCACGTATATCCACGCGCTGCGAGGCTTGGGTGCGTCCTACAAATTCTGTAAATCCGGAAACGTCCTTGGCGGTCACGGGTTCAACGACGACGCTTGGCAAGAGGCCACTTTGGCTGCCAGGCGCCTTCGCGTCGTCTGAGCACGCGCTCAGAAGAAGCGACGCGGCAAGCAAGAACTTGCTCAGCATCAGCGTGGGCAGGGAGGAACGGATTCTCATTGCCAGCTCGCTTCCGGTCAGTTCGGGGTTGTACAGGGGCCATGCTAGTCCACGCCGTCGCAAAGTGAAATTGGCAATAGATGCAAGGTGTGTCTTGAACACCGCAGGAATGGGCGTGCGGCACAAATTCGCGAACAAGCCTGGTGAGCCTCTTTCATCTACATCTTGAACTTTCGGATATGCCTCATCGTCCAGTTGTCAGGACAGCGAGGCTGAGGATTTCATGCGAGGCGCACTCTCGTCGCCTCCAAATCTGCGGCACTTCTAAAACTTGCGAACGCGGTCAAGAAAGCCCGGCATGTCGTAGCCGATCTTGTCCCAGAACGCGCAGTTTGCATCGAGATCGGTTTTGCTGGCCGTCGTGGTGTTGAGAACGAGGCGGGCAGGGGACTCCTTTGAGAAACGGACCCATTTGGGATTGCCTTCCGCGTTCGGGTCCTCGCGCTTTGCGAACTGCGCCCAATAGTGCATCACCAATTGACTCAAGCGCTTCTCATCCGGCGTCAGGACGTGGCGTTGCGGCTTGGCTTGGATCTGCGCCGTCTTGGCGTTTGCGAAAACGAAAGGCAGCTCTGCGGCGTGGCACACCGTGTCCTTGTCGGGCGCGCATAGCTTAATATCGGGCCAAACGTTGTAAGATGGCGGACGCGTGAAATGGTAAGCCCACACCGGCGCCTTGGCCTGCGCCATGACGTGAGTATTGGCGCAGGTGAACAGATAGTCGGTGAGGAGGTGCGACAGGACGTTCGTGTTATCGCCGTCGTGCGGCTTGTAGCGCGGGTGAGCCTTGATGCGGCCCGCAGTTTTGACCGAAAACATCACGTCCAGCATCAGCTCATATTGGAGCTCTAAAACCTTCTCCTTGCCACCGCCAAGTCGCGTTTGCTGTGACACCGCAAAGATGATGCCCTCGTTGAGGTTGGTGCCTATGATTGCTGGTTTGGTGATCGCGCTAGCACTCGGCTGAGCGGGCACCTGCTCGCCATCGATGACAGGAGCCCAGATCAGCTCAGCGGAAAAGCCCGTCAGAATCGATGCGATGGGCAACATGCCCGCCTGTTGTTTCTCGACTACCTCGTCGAACGACTTCGCGCGAAGGCACGAGAGCCCCTTGAATTCGCAACCAAGATTGAATTTGAAAATTGTAGCGAAACGCTCCGAGACGTCGAGCGACTTATAGGGAATACCGTAGGGGTTACTCTCCATGATAGCCGCGCTAAAGAGCGGCTGGCTTTCCGGTGAGATAAGGTGCAGTCCGACGGACATGGCGCCGGCACTCTCACCAAAAAGCGTAATTCTGTCGGGATCGCCGCCGAACTCGGCGATGTTGTCGTGTGCCCATTTGAGCGCCAGACGCTGATCCATGAGGCCGTAGTTGCCCTTGAGCCCTTCGATCCCTGAAAGGAAGCCAAGCACACCAACACGGTAATTGATCGTGACGACGACTACGCCGCCCGTGGCAGCGAGGTGGTGCGCCTCGTAAAGGGGATTGGTCGCGGTGCCCTCCCGGAATGAGCCGCCATAGACGAAAACCATCACCGGCACAGGTTCGGAGTTGCCAATTTGCCGGAGGGAAACCGGAGTCCAGATGTTAAGGCTGAGACAGTCTTCGCTCAGTTCCAGGTGAATGCCCGGCATTAACTTCTGCGGGCAGGACGGCCCGAACCGGGTCGCCTTATGGATGTCGGAACGCAATTCCGCCGACCAATTTGCGATGGGTTTAGGCGGCGCCCAGCGATTGTCGCCTGCCGTCGATTGGGCAAAGGGAATGCCTAAGAACGCGCTTATTGACTCCATCCCGTTTGACGGATTCACCGTAACCTCCATCTCAAGGCCGCATACAAGCCCGCTGGTTGTCTGGACGGTTGGGGTCGAACACTTCGCATCAGCGGCCGCGGTTTGGTTGGAGGAGGCTTCCTCGGCATTTGGAGCAGCGAATGGCGATAGCAACAGCGCAAGGGACGCGCAAAGGACGATGTGCAAGCGGTGCATGATCGGCTCCTGGGGCAAAGGACCAACGCTGGATGTGACATTGAACGCGCACGAGCGCAAGAACAGGTACTCTGACGCAATTGGAACGTGCGAACGGACCTGCGGTGCCTTGGCATCCCGTCTCGGAAACCCGAAAGGGACGAGTGTGGCGACCCCTCGATGTAAATGTCCTTTCGCGGCGCGAGGCCAGCTCCCTTGCGTTCAGCGCGCTTCACATGCCCCTCATTTTCCATATACTTTTTGACGTTCGCGACAATCGCGAGCCGCTCGGCTGATGCCGCGACCACAGCAGGGAAAGACTTTGCAGAAAATTGCCGTGCATCTTTACCGGGCGACCGGTGCAGGTATCGCAATCGCGCTCATGGAATTGCTGGCGCGTGTCGCGGAGGAGCCTCTCGCGCGCGTTCCGTTTGTCACCTCGATCGTGCTGGTGGCGCTACCAGACAGTCCGCCGGCACGTACCTACGCTGTTATCGGCGGGCACATGATGCTCTCGTGCCTTGCAGGGCTCCTGGCGGTGTGGACGCTGGGGCCAGGCGAGGGCGCCATTGCCGTGGCACTCGGCTTGTCGCTGTTGTTAATGCTGACGTTTGGCGCGCTGCACCCGCCGGCGGGTATCGATGCGTATCTTATTGCCGCCTTTGGTCTGCCGCTCTTTTGGGTCGTGAGCCCGGTGCTGGTCGGCGCCGTGTTCCTGGTCGGCTACGCTAAAGTATGGTCAGCAGGCGAACGTTGGCTCGGCAGAAGTGCGCTCGCCCGGATTCTTTGCGACATGCCGCTGTGGCATTGGAAACCGCCGAAGATCGACAGCGCCGCGTTGGTCCGGCGTGCGCTGGGTCAGAGCCGGCATGAGGAGACGCCGCCCAAGGCAGATGATCGGCCGGCCAAGGGAGACTAATAAACTGAGCTGAGACCAAGACACGATCGCGGGGGCTCAGTTCTGCTTCGTGTTGGCCTCGATAAACGTTTTGCAGGCTGCGTCCAACTTGTCCGCGTTGGACTCCAGACACTTCTGGATGCGCCCGCCGCCAGGAATTACGTCTGCGCAGAGCTTTTGATAGTCAGTCTTGCAGGCCGCGCGCGCCTCGGCTTCTTCGTTTTCGGCGATGGCAGCTCCGGCGACACCAGCAATAAGAACAATAGATAGAAATGCCGAGCGAGTGACCATATTTGACGTTCCTCCGGTTGATAGGTTCCAGATGATGCGACGTCGTTATTATGGTCGGATGAATGGGGCGAATTTGGGCCGCTAGCGTCCTCGGCGCTTCGCTAGACGCTGAGCCTAAAGCTTCGCCGTGCCTCTGCGTGTTGCTGTTTGGCCGAGCGCGCGTTGAATGACCACTTAAGACCCGCTGATCGCGGGCTTTTCCACACTATCTGTAAGCCCCGCACTCCCTCTCGCCGTGCGAATCTGGTGGGGAGATAGCGGGGACGTGCTGCGCACGATGCGCCGCCGCCTGCTCGCTGCAATTTCTGAGGGGGGCGTGTCATGGCCAATTTTACAACGCACATCGTCACCGGGACCATCGTCTCGGGCAGTCTTGCGACCTTGATGCTGGCTGCCAACGTCATCGCGCCGGAAAACCTCGTGGCGGTGACAATGGCGGGCACGCTGGGCTCAATGATTCCTGATATTGACTTGAGGGCACCTCGAACAATGGCGCTTTTGGCTTTGTGGGTGCCGGCGGCGCGGCGTCAGGCGCGGTTGCGATGCTGGTCTGCCGCCTTCGCGGCGGCCTTTGCGTTGCCCTCAGGCCGTCTTGCAACGCCTTGGACGCAAT
>JAAERO010000360.1 GCA_024230315.1 Hyphomicrobium sp. | reverse complement strand
TTGCGTCCAAGGCGTTGCAAGACGGCCTGAGGGCAACGCAAAGGCCGCCGCGAAGGCGGCAGACCAGCATCGCAACCGCGCCTGACGCCGCGCCGCCGGCACCCACAAAGCCAAAAGCGCCATTGTTCGAGGTGCCCTTAAGATTGTTTGCCTCGCCAACACGCAAACCGCTGTTAGCAAGAATTAGGACGTAGTCTCTGAGAAGCTCTCTGCTAGACTTCCAATCCTCGTTGGAGCAAGTACGAACACGCTTCCAGAGCGTCCGCCATAGAATACGGTACTCCGTAAGTTCAAAGGCAGGACGTACCCGCTTGACTTTGGGTGTGAAAGTAAAAGTGGGAAGAGGTTTGTTCCCCCTCAGCCCCTTCTCGTGGGCCCACTTAATGATGGCTTTGCCCAGCATGATCTCCCACTGCAATGTCTTCTCAGCAGGGTGCAGGTTCGCATTCTTGGGCAATGGCGATCCCAAATTGGAGTAGTAGTCACGTCTCCACTCCACGTAGGCCTTCAGTTCAATGTCGCCTATGTTGGAGATGGGCTTGGAGCCAGCGTACGTTTTCCAAAATTTTGTGACGCGCTTGATTTGACGAAGCATCGCAGGCTTCGTCTTGCCCCGCTTACAGTCCCTTTCCCTGGCGGCAACGTACTTATCGATTACGACGCCAAAGCTCTTTGCAGTAACTGGCAGGCCTTGCATGCAACGATCTTCAAGCTGGTGGTGGACCTTCCAACCCCTGCTGACCGCATCTTTTAGGTCCGTCGTCGCCAACGACCGCCATGCATACTTGCCACCAGGCAAGCGGCTGCGGGCGTAGTAAATCTCATGCCGTTTATAGATTACAAGCTTGCTCTGGTCAAAACAACGCACGCCGTCCACAGTACTGTATTAACTTCACCTTTGTTATACCCTAAGGCTCTAAGTATAACTGAATAACTTTCCTAGGAAAATCCTAGATTTGCATGTATTCTCAATTTGTATAGGGTTTGCCTAGGTGCTTGGCACGCGAGGAATATATGCTAACTTATTGTTTTTATTGAATTAATCTCGACTACCGTGGCAGTGCTTATACTTCTTGCCTGAGCCGCAAGGGCACGAAGCATTGCGCGACACCTTACCCCACGTCGCCGGATCGTCGGGATTGATCGCCCCGCTCTTTTTTCGTGTTTGCAGGGGCGCACGTTTCTCCGGCGCGAATTCGCCACGGCTGCCCGCCTCGATGGCGGCATCGGCAAGCTCCAGCTCATCCATGCCCGAGAATGGGTCTACGTGGTGGGCCTCCATGGGCGGCAACTCGGTCGGCTGCAGCTCCGGCTGCTCATCGGGCGGAGCGAGTTCGACGTGCATCAACTGACCCGTCACCGCTTCGCGCAAGCGCGTAAGCATGCTCTCGAACAGAACGAAAGCCTCGGTCTTATACTCGTTCAACGGGTCACGCTGTCCGTAGGCGCGAAAGCCAATGACTTGGCGCAGATGCTCCAGCGTGATGATATGCTCGCGCCATAGATGATCGAGCGTCTGCAGGAGCACCGTTTTCTCTATTTGCAGGATGGTCTCAGCACCCAGCTCTCGCACTTTTTCTTGCGCCTTTTCGTCGACCTCCTTGAGGAGACGTTCCTCAATTTCCTGATCGGCGATCCCCTCCTCCTCAGCCCACTCATGTACGGGGAGATCGAGGTTAAAGATTCCTGCGACGGCCTCCTTAAGCCCTTTGGTGTCCCATTGCTCGGCATAGGCCTTCTCAGGGATGTGCACGCGGACAAGCTCGTGTACGAGCTGATTGCGCAGATCCGCGACGGTCTCCGATACATCCTCTTCGCCCATGATGTCGAGGCGCTGGTCAAAGATGACCTTGCGCTGGTCATTCATTACGTCGTCGTACTTGAGGATCTGCTTGCGCATGTCGAAGTTGCGCGCCTCAACCTTTTTCTGCGCCATCTCCAATGACTTATTCATCCAAGGATGGGTGATCGCCTCGCCCTCCTGCAGACCCAACGTCTTGAGGACGCTGTCCATGCGGTCGGAGCCGAAAATGCGCATCAAGTCGTCTTCAAGCGACAGATAGAACTTGGAGCGCCCTGGGTCGCCCTGGCGACCAGAGCGGCCACGCAGCTGGTTGTCGATACGCCGGCTTTCGTGACGCTCGGACGCCAGTACGTAGAGCCCTCCAGCCTCGATCGCTTCACGCTTCTTCTCGGAAACGTCGGCTTGCAACCGTTCACGTGTCTTTCCGATCTTCGCTTCGTCGGGCTCCCGTCCTGCTTGCGTCTCCTGGGCAATCCAGTCCTTGACTTGGTAATCCACGTTGCCGCCGAGCTGAATGTCGGTGCCGCGACCGGCCATATTGGTCGCAATCGTGACCGTGCCAGGCACACCTGCCTGTGCGACGATGTTTGCTTCATGCTCGTGGTAACGCGCGTTAAGCACCCGGTGGGGTATGGGATCAATGTTGGCCTTCGATCTCGAACCAATCTCAACGAGATAGCTGCCAATGTCGGAAAGGTGCGTGTGAAGCTCTTGCTCCTTTCCATCGAGCTTTTCGGCCTGTGCCAGCGTCTTGCGGCCCAGATCTTGAATATATTTCTTGTCCTTCAGGAGCTCGGAAAGTTGTTCCGACTTCTCGATTGACGCTGTACCCACGAGGATTGGCTGCCCGCGCCGCCGGCAATCGGCGATCGACTGCACGACAGCCGCAAATTTTTCTTGCGCTGTGCGATATATCTCGTCGTCGTCGTCGTCACGGCACACCGGCAAGTTGGTGGGAACCTCGATGACATCTAGCCCGTAAATATCCAAAAATTCGTTTGCTTCCGTCGCGGCGGTGCCGGTCATGCCAGCAAGCTTATCGTAGAGCCGGAAGTAGTTCTGGAACGTGATCGAGGCGAGCGTCTGGTTTTCCGGCTGGATCTCGACCTGCTCCTTGGCCTCGAGCGCCTGGTGCAAACCTTCTGAGTAGCGCCGGCCCGGCATCATGCGACCGGTAAACTCGTCGATAATCATGACCTGGCCCGACTTAACGATGTAGTCGCGGTCACGCAGGAAGAGCTTGTGTGCCTTAAGCGCCGAATTGACGTGGTGGACAAGCGCGACGTTCTCGACGTCGTAAAGCGAACCTTTCATATGGCCGGCTTCTTGTAGCATCTTCTCGATTCGCTCGTTTCCGGGATCGGTGAGCGAAACTTGGCGTTGCTTCTCGTCGAGCTCGAAGTCCTCTGCCGTCAGATGGGGGATAAACTCGTCGAGAGCGGTATAGAGTTCGGAGCGATCCTCCAATGGTCCCGAAATGATGAGAGGCGTGCGCGCCTCGTCAATAAGGATGGAATCGACCTCGTCGACAATCGCAAAGCTATGTTCGCGCTGGGCCATCTCATCCTTGTCCATCTTCATGTTGTCACGCAGGTAGTCGAAGCCCAGCTCGTTGTTGGTCCCATAGGTGACGTCGCGGGCGTAATGCACTTTGCGCTCTTCATCGTCGAGATCGTGCAAGATACAGCCGACCGTGAGACCTAAGAACTTATAGACCTCACCCATCCACTCCGCATCGCGGGTAGCGAGATAGTCATTGACGGTGACGACATGCACACCGTTTTCGGTTAGCGCATTTAGGTAGACCGCCAACGTGGCGACGAGCGTCTTGCCCTCGCCTGTCTTCATCTCGGCAATGTTGCCCTCGTGCAGGACCATGCCGCCAATGAGCTGTACGTCAAAGTGGCGTTGGCCCAGCGTACGCTTGGCGGCCTCACGCACGGTGGCGAAGGCCGGGACGAGGAGAGCCTCCAGATCTGTCCCTTCACGAAGCTGCCTGCGGAAGGTTTCGGTGCGCGCCTTTAGCTCGGCGTCGCTCAATGCAGCGACCTCAGGCTCAAGCGCGTTGATGGCCTCGACTCGGGGCAGATAGCCTTTAATCCGGCGCTCGTTCGAGGAGCCGAAGAGTCTTGACGCGAACCCGCCAATCTTGGAACCGATCTTGGAGCCAAACGTGGACCCAATGGTGGAAATTGAATGCATGCAAATAGTTCCTATTAACGCAGCGGGCACACAGTGAACGCCCTGTGCGGCAAAACCGTGCCTACTTTAGAAAGCCTTAGCACACGCCGGAGATGGACCCGGCCCCCGGACCTGAGGACAATGCGGTCCTGCGAGGAAGCGCCGCTGGCAACCTGATTCCTGTCGGCGGGCGAGAGATAAGGACCGCACCATAGGGTTGTCAACGCACTGGAGACCCGCCATGCGAGGCCTTTGGCCCGGAAACGTTGACCAAATGTCAAATTCTTAACTTGGCAGAGGTTGGCAAGAGCACTATCCATAGCCCCCAAACAACCGCCGCCCGCGCCTTTTCCTCCACACACGATTTACTGGAAGCGCGGATTGTGATGCTCCCACATCAGCATCCGCCCAACCCTCGAACATAAAGGACGTATCCCGTGTTCCTGAAAAAGCGCTCGTTCGTGGCTGCTGCCATCCTTGCTCTTGCCGCCTTTGGCACGAACTCCAATCCGAGTTTTGCCCAAGATGACAAGGTCGTTGCCAAGGTCAACGGCAATACGATCACCGAGGCAGACATGCGCTTCGCTAACGCGGAGATTGGAGCCCAGCTCGGCGATATCCCTGAAAACGTCAAACGCCGGGCGCTAGCCGAATACCTCATCGATAACGCGCTCTTCGCGGAAGCCGCTATCGCTGCCAAGATTGCAGCCAATCCCGCGTTCGAAGAACAGATGCAATACGTGCGCCGGCGATTGTTGAGGGAGCTGTACTTCGAAAAACAACTGAGGGGCGCAATCAGCGAAGCCGATGCCAAGAAGATCTACGATCAGCGCGTGTCCCAGCTTAAGTCTGAGAATGAGGTGGCAGCGCGCCACATCCTAGTCGACAACGAAGAGAAGGCGAAAGAAATACTCGCCAAGATCAAGGCCGGCGGCGACTTCGCAGCGCTCGCCAAAGAGAACTCGACCGATACGGGTACCAAGGAACAAGGTGGCTTTCTCGGCTACTTTGGACGCGGACAAATGGTACCCGAGTTTGAGAAAGCTGCCTTCACGATGATTAAGGGCCAGGTCTCCGAGCCGGTGAAGACAAAATTTGGCTGGCACATCATCAAACTGGAGGACCGCCGTCGCAAACCGCCGCCATCATTCGATGAGGTCAAGGAGACTATCTTGAACTCGCTGGCCGTGCTCAAGGCTCAAGAGGTAGTGGGCGCGCTGCGCAAGAAGGCAGACGTCGAATACGTAGATGACGACATCAAGAAGCAGGTCGAAGAGCAAGAAAAGAAGAAGGCAGCAGAAGCCAAGACGAAACCCACCGAATCAGGGGCAGCACCCAAACAGTAGCGTTACCTGCCACTCTCAGCTTTTGCATTGGGCCGCTTGATCTAAGCGGCCCGATCTGTTTCGTGTGGTGGAGTGTGTCGCCCACTCTGCGGAGGCCTGCCATGGGCAAGAAGACCTTTGTCTCGCCGTTCGTTCCCGAAAAGCTACCTGACATGCCACCGATTCTAGGCGTCCGCCTTGCAACCGCTGAAGCCGGTATTCGCTATAGGGGGCGCACCGATCTGCTTCTGGCGATCCTCGACCACGGCACGGTGGTGGCTGGTGTCTTGACACAATCCAAGACGCGCTCTGCCCCCGTCGAATGGTGCGCCAAGCAATTGAAGAACGGATGCGCTCGCGCGCTCGTTGTAAACGCGGGCAACGCCAATGCCTTTACGGGAATGAAGGGCCACAAGGCGGTCGAGATCACGGCCAAGGCCGCGGCGGAAGCCGTAGGCTGTCCGGTAGTCGAGGTATTCCTAGCCTCGACGGGGATCATAGGCGAACCCATGGACGCCAGCCGATTCGCTCACCTCCTCGACCAGCTCGCGCAAGACGCCGCCCCTGACGCGTGGCACGCGGCGGCGCAGGCGATCATGACGACGGACACGTACCCAAAGCTCGCCACTCGCACAGCTAAAATCGGCGACACGCAAGTGACACTCAACGGCATCTGTAAAGGTTCCGGCATGATCCAGCCTGACATGGCAACCATGCTGTGCTTCGTCTTCACGGACGCCTCAATCGGACAGCCTGCACTACAGAAGCTCGTGGCACAGGCAGCAGATCGGACGTTCAACTGCGTGACGGTCGACAGCGATACCTCGACGAGCGACACGCTACTCGCGTTTGCTACGGAAGCCGCCGCAGCGCACGGTTGTCCGCATATCGCTGATGCGGAAGATCAGCGGCTGCAAGGCTTCGCCACAGCGTTGCACGATCTCATGGAAGATCTGGCCATTCTCGTCGCCAAGGATGGCGAGGGGCTCACCAAGTTTGTCACCGTTGACGTGGAAGGCGCGGAGAACGATCGCGCCGCGCACAAAATCGCGCTGGCGATCGCAAACTCGCCATTGGTCAAGACCGCAATGGCTGGCGAGGACCCAAACTGGGGACGCATTGTCATGGCCGTCGGCAAGGCGGGAGAGGCGGCTGAGCGCGACAGGCTTGCCATCTGGTTCGGCGATACGCTTGTCGCTAAGGACGGTGAGCGCTCGCCCGACTACGTGGAAGAAGCAGTCGCCCAGTACATGAAAGGTGCGGAGATTACCGTACGCGTCAATGTCGGTGTCGGTAACGGTCGCGCGACCGTTTGGACCTGCGACCTGACGCACGGCTACATCGACATCAATGCTGATTACCGCACATGAACGGACGTGTCCCAGCAATCGCCTAGAGCAAGATCGTTCTTGATGGAATTACTCGCCAAACCAGGAAGGTATCCGCCAAGAACGTGAATCTTACTCTAGGGTCTAGACTCAAGGGCACCTCGAACAATGGCGCCTTTGGCTTTGTGGGTGCCGGCGGCGCGGCGTCAGGCGCGGTTGCGATGCTGGTCTGCCCGCCTTGGCGGCGGCCTTTGCGTTGCCCTCAGGCCGTCTTGCAACGCCTTGGACGCAATTGGGGCGTCAGGTAGCCGCCATTCGTTCCAGGCTCACCATACGGCGCATGTTATAGACGAGATTCTGCAGCCCGATCTTTGCCGC
>JAAERO010000359.1 GCA_024230315.1 Hyphomicrobium sp. | reverse complement strand
GGCGGCGGCAAAGATCGGGCTGCAGAATCTCGTCTATAACATGCGCCGTATGGTGGGCCTGGAACGAATGGCGGCTACCTGACGCCCCAATTGCGTCCAAGGCGTTGCAAGACGGCCTGAGGGCAACGCAAAGGCCGCCGCCAAGGCGGCAGACCAGCATCGCGACCGCGCCTGACGCCGCGCCGCCGGCACCCACAAAGCCAAAGGCGCCATTGTTCGAGGTGCCCTAGATTCAGTCCGTTATCGATGGCCTCGGCAATGGCACGCAAGGTACGCACCTTGGCCCGGGATAGTCCCGCTGCACGCAGATCCTCATCCGCGAGCCTTGATAAGGATGCTGGCTTCATCGGCGTGACAGTTATGCTCACTCGACGCCAAATCGCCTCAGCACTTGCAATAGACAACTGCTGCCCAACGATGATGCGGGCCAGTCCTTCAAATCCCGGTGCATAGCGGCGCAAAGGCGGATCGCCGGCTTGGTCGTGCACGCGACGTCGATGAGTGCACTTGCGCCGCAGAATGCGCACGCCCACGCGTATGTCAGCGTCCGTTTCTATAATCCGCGATTCATTGATGCGCTTCATTTGCGGAACCTCGACTAAGCGCTTCCGTCTGCGCAGTGTGAAGAGTAGGATGACGAGATAGTCTCTTCTAGTGTTTCGGCCTCCGCGGCGGGAGCGCGAAGTGATGATGCGCGGCAGTGTGAGGCGCGCTGCAATCGGTGCGTTGTTTCTGTTGGTTTTAGGGTTTGCGAACGCGGCGGTAGCCGCAAGTCAAAAGTTCGGAGACTGGGAGACGCTGCGCAATGAGCGCCATGGTTTCCTCATCGCCTATCCGGTCAAAGTCTTTCCGCAGCAAACTAACCAAAATACGGACGAGGGCCAGGTGTTCTATTCTGGTGATGGCCGGGCACAGCTGCTTGTCGGAGCCTTCGCGAACGAGCACGCAACGACGCTGCGGGCCTACCGTAAGTTTCTGCTTAAGGAGAATTACGCCGGGGCCGATATCGACTACGCACCGGTGCGCAAGCGCTGGTTTATTCTCTCAGGCACGATCGGAGACGAGATCTTCTGCCAGCGCGTCAATTTCACCTGTGGCGGGCGGCTCATCAACAGTTGGGCCATGATCTATCCCAAAGCAGAGAACCGATTTTACGACCGTGTGGTAGAGGCCATCGCGCCTACCTACAAGCCCGGTACAGGGCGCGCTGGTAATTGCAGGTAAGCTGGGGCACATCCTCCCACTCATGACGCCAACACCGGTTCTTCGATTTGCCCCGAGCCCCAACGGGCCCCTTCACCTCGGCCATGCGCTCTCTGCCCTTGTCTGTTCCGACGTGGCAGAGCGGTTGGGCGGAAAATTGCTACTGCGTATCGAGGACATCGACGTTGCGCGTTGCCGGGAGGAACACGTTGCAGGGATCTTGGAGGACTTGGCATGGCTCGGCGTCACATGGGACGGGCCTGTGCTACACCAATCGCAGCACTTTGACGTCTATAGTGAGGCCGCGCAACGGCTTGAGGGACAGGGCCTGTTGTACCCCTGCTTTGCGTCGCGTTCGGAGATCTTTGAGGCGGCGGAGCAGGGTGCTGTCGATCCCGATGGTGCTCCGCTTTACCCGGGCTTGCACAAGTCGCTTTCAAAGACCGAAATCGAAGAGCGTATCGGTGAAGGCCAAGCGTTCGCTTTGCGGCTCGACATGGAACGCGCACTGAACGCAGCCAAGCATATGCTGGGCGACCAGCCGCTCACCTTCACGGAGCTTGATGAGGACGGGCGCCCGTTGACAATCGAAGCGCGGACCGAACGATGGGGGGACGCAGTTATCCTGCGAAAGGATGTGCCAGCCAGCTATCATCTCGCTGTGGTGATCGATGATGCGCGCCAGGGGGTCACCCACGTCACACGGGGCAGCGACCTTTTCGACGCCACCGGCCTGCACCGCCTCTTGCAGGTTCTGTTTGGGTTGCAAGAGCCGCTCTACCACCACCATCGCCTGCTCACCGATGACGAAGGGCGCAAACTCGCAAAAAGCGCTGGGGACGCTGGGTTAACCAATCTCAGGGCCCGTGGTGTCCCAGGGCGCGATGTCCGCCGGCTCGTTGGTTTAGGTTAACGCAAAGTACTGCTGGTTTACGTCGATATGGGCCGCGTCTTTTAAGCTCCTGGTCGCGCCAAATGCAGTCTATACGGAGTATGGAGCAGGAGTATCAGGGCGAGTTACGCGTGAAGAAACCCTCCAAACTGAAACGAAAACCCGCGCGGGGGACCACCAAGTCGCGCACACCGTCGCAGTCTAAGGCTGCGCGCATGCCTCGTACCCGCAAGCCTCGGGCAACCGCAGCGCGGACGCCCAAGCGCTCTCGCCCACGCCGGGCGTCATCGGTGCGCACGCGCTTGCCACGAGGTGCCGAGGCCTATTCGGCCGATGAGCGCCAGGCTCTGTTTCTCCTTCTGGCCCCTTTCGTGGTCATGACAATCGCCGTCGGCATGAGCCAAGCATTGATGCAAACGGGCGCCGCCATGTTGCAGGTAGCGCATGTTGTTGGTCCGGCGGCGTTCCTACGCGAGGTTTCGCCGTTAGAGTTGGCGTCTGCTTCCGCTGGTCCGGTCGAAGTGCCCACGCCTTCCGCAACGCGTCATGCTGCAACGGCGGTTAGGCCCAGCGTAGTGGTTGAAGCATCCATGCCGCCTGCATTGCTCGATGCGTCACCGGCTCCTGTGCCGCTCGAAGCCTCGCAATCCTTCGTGCGACTTGAAGCATCCTCACCGCCTGCAACACTAGAAGCGCCCTTGCCGGTGGAGGTGGCGGCGCCGGCTGCAAGCCTGGGCATGCTGAGCAGATGCAAGGCGCCTTGGACGATAGCCGCGAAGCCGCCGCTAAAGTCGGTTGCCTTCGTTGATTCTGCGGAATTCGGGCGCAAGCTGGCACGCGCTGCGCGCACGCAGACGCGGGACCTCGTGATTTACACGGACAAGTACCAGACAATAAGTTTCCCGTTGGGCGATGTGCGGCCCATGTACGGCGTGTGCACCGACGTTGTCATTCGCGCCTACCGAGCGCTTGGCATTGACCTACAGGTGCTTGTGCACAAGGCGCGACTTGGCACGGGCGATCCGAGCATCGACCATCGCCGCACCAAGACGCTGCGCCGTTTCTTCGCCCGGCATGGCGTTTCGATTCCGGTTACTGAGTTTCCGGAGGACTATCAGCCCGGCGACATCGTTACTTACCACCAGCCGTTAGGGCGAGGCTCGCAATTGCACATCGCTATTGTGTCCAACGTTATCGCAGCCTCAGGGCGTCCGATGATTGTGCACAATCGAGGCTGGGGGCCACAGATTGAAGACGCGCTGTTCTTTAATGAAGTTACCGGTCACTATCGCTATTCAGGCCCTGCACAAGAGCAAAAGACGACCACAGTCTTGAGCGCGCGCTGAACTCCCGACCCTCGGACACTTAATGCTCCGCTTGAACCATGTCGTGTGCGTCATGGTAAGCACTTCGTTAATAATTGTCTGAAAAAGTTACATAGCCGTGGCGGCATGATTTGCCTCCACCTCACGTCTTGCTGCTCGAATGAAGCAAGGGCTGCTTATTAAGTTACGAGGCTAGGGCGCAATTTCATGGACTACGGCATTAAAGCGAGAAATGACTTGCGCAATGAAGATTACATTGTTGATTGGCGCAGTTCTAATCCCATAAGCTTCTCTGAGAAACTCACGATATTCATGAAGAAAGAGATTTTAAATCTCTGGGAAAACAAAGTTATAGCCAACTACAATTTATTGCTGGATCACGCGACCGTCGGAAGTCCGGCTGAGAGGCCGGTCTATCAAGAACGCGCGCTTCTTTCGTGCGCGGACCAGTTGGCGTGCACGGCCGAGGTAATCGAAGACGCCGTGGCCAACTTTGGTCGTGTGCGCGGGTGCCAGAGGGCTGCGTCGCGGCAGGTAAACGCAGCGGACTATGCGCTCCAGCAACTGTTGTCCGCGCACGCAACCGCGATGCCGGGGTTAGCCGCTGATACAGTACCGCAAACGATGCCCCTCGCGGTCTCTAAACCTCTCCAAGCAGAGCCTGATCCTGTCGCTGCAGAAGACGACGGCGCGCTCGCTGCCTGAGGCCATAGAGCTTGATCGTTTCACTTGGAAACGCTTGAGTCGCGTCTAAGGGAAACGTGAATCACGTCTCTACACTCTTGATTTAGGGTCTGTGACCCTAGGGTCTAGACTCTAGGGCACCTCGAACAATGGCGCTTTTGGCTTTGTGGGTGCCGGCGGCGCGGCGTCAGGCGCGCGGTTGCGATGCTGGTCTGCCGCCTTCGCGGCGGCCTTTGCGTTGCCCTCAGGCCGTCTTGCAACGCCTTGGACGCAAT
>JAAERO010000358.1 GCA_024230315.1 Hyphomicrobium sp. | reverse complement strand
CGAAACAGAACAATGGCGTCGATGGGCTTGCGGCCGGCGTTGGACTTTTTTGCGTCGTCCGGCGTCACAACGACGGCCTCGATGTCGGCGCGAAAGCTCTCCCAACACACGAGCTTATCGATCGCCTCAAGCCGATCACCTTTCTTCGACAGAAGCTCAAGCCGCCTGTCGGAATCGAAAAACCCAATCTGCGCCATCGTGCCCCGCCCGAACCAATCTGTCAGGCACGACACTCGCATGGATCGGCGAATGGGATATTTTTCGAGGTGCCCTGAAGTCGTTCCAAGTGAAACGATCAGGCTCTAGTCCAGCCAATCGAATGCGCGTAAACGGGAAAGAGCGCCGCATGAAAATACGTACCGCTGAGAAACCCTCTGGCGCCGTGCCTGCTGCCGACTTGAGCGATACCGCGCGGCGTCTCAAGGCGATCTTCATTGGTTCGTCAGGCAACCTGGTGGAATGGTTCGACTTCTACACCTACTCCGCCTTCGCGCTTTACTTCGCCAGCTCCTTTTTTCCCTCACAGAGCCAGACCGCGCAGCTCCTCCATGCCGCGGCGATCTTTGCCGTCGGTTTCTTAATGCGGCCGATCGGCGGATGGCTATTTGGTCACGTCGCCGACATACATGGCCGCCGCATTGCGCTGACCGCCTCGGTGCTCTTGATGTGCTTTGGCTCGCTTGTGATTGCCATAACGCCCACCTACGAGACCGTTGGCGTGGCCGCGCCTTTGATCCTACTTTTTGCGCGCCTCATTCAGGGGCTTAGCCTCGGCGGCGAATACGGCACGAGCGCCACCTACTTGTCCGAGATGGCCCACCCGGAACATCGCGGCTTCTACTCGAGCTTCCTGTACGTGACGCTAATCGGCGGCCAGCTGGTCGCCATGCTTGTTCTGCTGGTTTTGCAAAAGCTGCTGTTAACGCCCGAGCAACTCGAAGCATGGGGCTGGCGCATACCGTTTGCGATCGGCGCTGGGCTTGCCGTCATCGTCTACTTCATGCGACGCGACATGGAAGAGTCGGACGCATTTGTTGAAGCCAGCGCGACCATCGATACACGTTCAAACCCGTTTCGAGGGTTGCTTGAACATCCGCGCGAGGTTGCGATCGTCGTGGGCCTGACGCTCGGTGGGACCGTCGCATTCTATACGTACACAATTTACATGCAGAAGTTTCTGGTCAACTCCGCGGGGCTCTCTAAGGACACGTCAACCGTCATCGCGGTCGGAACTCTGTTCGTCTTCATGTGTTTGCAGCCCGTTGTCGGGGCTATTTCGGACGTTATCGGCCGGCGCCCGGTGCTTTTGACATTCGGCATCCTCGGCACTTTGCTGACCGTGCCGATCCTTACCACCCTGCAGCACACCACCAACCCCTGGACCGCCTTCTTCCTCATCATGGGTGCGCTTGTCATCGTCAGCGGCTATACGGCCATCAACGCGGTCGTAAAGGCGGAACTCTTCCCGACCAGCATTCGCGCCATGGGCGTCGGGTTTCCCTATGCCATCACCGTGGCGCTGTTCGGGGGCACGGCCGAGTATGTGGCTCTTTACCTGAAGGATATCGGTCACGAGACGGGGTTCTACTGGTATGTAACGGGCTGCATCTTCATGTCTCTGGTAGTCTACGTCTTCATGCGCGACACTCGGGACGACTCGGCCATGCACCGGCACGTCTGAAGGCCTGGCACCCCCCTGCTAGCGGGGCGAGGCGCGATGTGCTAGGTCCGCGAAATCTTATTCGCAGCGCACAAAGCTCCTAATGAAACTCAGAAACATTGCCATTATTGCCCACGTCGACCACGGCAAGACCACGCTTGTCGACGAGCTCCTGAAGCAGTCCGGCGCGTTCCGCGAGAACGAGCGGGTCGTCGAGCGCGCCATGGATTCCAACGATTTGGAGCGCGAACGCGGGATTACGATCCTCGCCAAGTGCACCTCCGTCGTCTGGAAGGACACACGCATCAACATCGTCGACACGCCGGGTCATGCCGACTTCGGCGGGGAAGTGGAGCGCATTCTCAATATGGTCGACGGCGCCATCGTCCTGGTGGACGCCTCTGAAGGGCCGCTGCCGCAAACGAAATTTGTGGTCTCCAAGGCCCTAAAGCGCGGCATTCGTCCGATCGTCGCCATCAACAAGATCGACCGCGCCGATGAACGCCATCTCGACGTGCTGAACGAGATCTTCGATCTCTTCGCCAACCTAGACGCGACCGAAGAGCAGCTTGATTTCCCCGTGCTCTACGGCTCGGGCCGCGATGGCTGGATGGCAGCCGCGCCGGAAGGTCCCAAAGTCAGCTTGGCGCCTCTGTTCGACCTCGTGCTCGAACACGTACCACAGCCAAAGGTCGAGACAGGACCGCTGCGCATGCTGGCGACCACGCTTGAGGCCGACCCTTATCTAGGACGCATCCTCACCGGCCGCATCACCTCAGGCACCGTCCGCCCCAACCAGCAACTCGAAGCGCTACATTGGGACGGAAGTCAGATCGAGACGTTTCGCGTGCAGAAGGTGCTCGCGTTTCGTGGGCTCAACCGCACCCCAGTCGAGCTGGCCGAGGCGGGTGACATCGTGGCGATCGCCGGCATGAACGAGGCAACCGTCGCCGATACGTTGTGTGATCCCTCGGTCGAAACACCGCTGGCCGCACAGCCGGTCGACCCGCCGACCCTCTCCATGACGTTTCGCATCAACGACGGACCACTCGCCGGCCAAGAGGGCGACAAGGTGCAGAGCCGCGTCATCCGCGAGCGCCTGCTGAAGGAAGCAGAGCGCAACATCGCCATCCGCATCAACGAGAACGACGACGAGGACAGCTTCACGGTGGCAGGGCGGGGCGAATTACAACTTGCCATCCTGATCGAAAACATGCGGCGCGAAGGGTTTGAGCTGACCGTCTCGCGCCCCCGCGTCTTGTTCAAGACCGACGAAACGACGGGCGCGCGTCTGGAGCCGATCGAGGAGACCATCATCGACGTCGATGAGGAATTCTCCGGCGTGGTCGTGCAAAAACTTTCGGAGCGCAAGGGCGAACTGCTCGAAATGCGTCCGTCGGGCGGCGGCCGACAGCGCCTCGTGTTCCACGTGCCCACGCGCGGGCTCTTGGGCTACCAGAGCGAACTCTTGACCGATACCCGTGGAACGGCCGTGATGAATCGCCTGTTTCACGCCTACGCCCCATACCGCGGCGAGATCTCGGGACGGCGCACCGGCGTCCTCATATCGAATGGGAACGGCGAAACGGCCGCGTATGCGCTCTTCAATCTGCAGGACCGCGGGCCCTTCATGATTGGTCCCCAAACGCGGGTCTACACCGGCATGATCGTCGGCGAGCACTCCCGCAGAAACGACCTTGAGGTCAACGTCACCAAGGGCAAGAAGCTCACAAACGTTCGCGCATCCGGTAAGGACGAGGCCGTGCAGCTCACACCCCCCATGAAGCTGACCTTGGAAAAGGCAATGGCCTACATCACCGACGACGAGCTGGCTGAGGTCACGCCGGAATCGATAAGGCTAAGAAAACGTTGGCTCGATCCCAACATGCGCAAAAAGATGGAGCGCTCCCGCGAACGCGATGTTGCATGAGAAAAACTCCAGACAGCGGTGCTGCGAGAGCGGTATCTTGTCGACCGGCGCAGGCTTTTCAGCTCCTGTAAGCTCCTGCTAAGCGAAGCATTGCGGGGGCCGGGCGTGTCATCTTCGATCCCAACCGATCAGCAACAACGAGATGCGGGTCAGGAGCCCTGGCCAGCTGGCGTGACGCCGCCTGAAAAATTCCAGACCGCCCTGGACTTTGCACGGCGCGAGGAAGGCCATTTGTTTGTCACTGGCCGAGCCGGCACTGGCAAATCGACTCTATTACGCTGCATACGCGACATGGTCACCCAGGAAGCCGTCGTGCTCGCGCCCACGGGTCTGGCAGCCATCAACGTCGGCGGCCAGACCATCCACTCATTCTTTGGCTTCCCCCCGCGGCTCATTCGACCCGATGACATCAGGCGAAGCCGCAATGGCCGCCTCATGCGCCGTCTTAAGCTCATGATCATCGACGAGGTGTCGATGGTGCGATCGGACCTCATGTCGGCCATCGATCATTCACTGCGCTTGAACAGGGGCCGTCCGCGCGAAGCATTCGGCGGCGTGCGGCTCTTGATGTTCGGCGACCTCCAGCAGCTTCCGCCGGTTGTTCAAGACGGCGACGTTGCCGAGCACCTCGAAAGCGCACATGGCGGTGTGTTCTTTTTCAGCGTGGGTGCTCTTTCGGAAGGGGCTGGCATGTCGTTGATCGAGCTTGATCACGTCTTCCGCCAAAGCGATGAAGCATTTCTGACAGTCCTCAACCGTATTCGCGACGGTGAAGTGACGGAAGCGGACCTCACCGTGTTGAACGAGCGTACGCATCCCATCCGCACATTGGGCGAGGGTGATTCGTTCATCATCCTCACTCCGACCAACGCCGCGGCGCATCGAATCAACATGGCCTATCTCGAAGCGTTGCCTGCCGATGCGAAAACCTACGAGGCTGGTATCAGCGGCGAGTTCGGCGAAACCGCACATCCGACCGACGCGACATTGCTGCTGAAGCATGGCGCGAAAGTAATGCTGCTTCGCAACGATCCCGACAAACGATGGGTCAACGGCACGGTCGCGCGCGTTGCACGCCTCGAAGACAAGCGAGTCTGGGTCGAGGTCGACGGCAAGGTGCACGAGATCGAACCTGTGTCGTGGGAGGCGCGCCGTTACGCGTACGATCAAACCGCCGAGAAGATCGTCGAGAACGTGACCGGCACCTTCCGGCAATTTCCATTGCGCCTTGCCTGGGCCCTCACTATCCACAAATCGCAAGGTCTGACGCTCGACCGCGTTTATATCGACTTAGGCAGAGGCACGTTTGCGCACGGCCAAACGTACGTCGCCTTATCGCGTTGCCGGTCGCTCGAAGGACTGGCACTCGCGCGCCCTTTACGGCCCACCGACATCATCTTCGATTGCTCTGCCATGGATTACCGCGATAGGTTTCCAACGCTGTAGCCGCTAGGCGGCTGTACGGCGCTAGCGGCTGTCACCAGCACGACTCAAGGTGCGGCACACTGACACATACGCTGAATGTTGCGCTGCAGCATTCTCGTGTTGCAACGCAGCAAATATCGGTCTATAAGGGGGCCATCAAGATCCTTGAAGCGCTGTTTCAGTGGCTATGACGGTCCGCAAAGTGCTCCGCAGCCCCGCCACAATTTCGCGGCTCACAAAACTTGGGAGAGAACAATGAACGATGATTTCACGTGTCAGGCTCAGGACATGCTGACCGCGGCGAAGGATGGTCGCATTCCGGAGAATGTACAGGCATTCGCTGAAGACAGCGTCGCCAAGTCCCGCGATGCGTACTCGAAGATGAGTTCGGCAGCCTTCGAAGGTGCTCAGGTTGCTGAGGAAGTCATGTTGACCGCTCAGGCCAGTGCAAAATCCTTTGGCGAGAAAATTCTGCTCAACGCCAGCGCGAACGCGGAGGCCATTTTCGATGCGGCCGAAGCCATGGCGCGCGCCAAGACGGTGCCGGAATTCGCCCGCCTTCAAACGACGTTTGTCCAGCAACAGCTCGCCGCAGCAAGCACACAGTCCAAAGAGTTCTTCGAGCTGTCCAGCAAGCTCTCGCGGCAGACGCTGGAAGGCATGAATGCCGTCGCCACGAAGACCTTTGATCAAATGAAGAAGGGCGGCTAAAAGCGCTCGTTTCCTTAGAGCGTTTGGCACTTGCCACAAAAAAACCGGCTACGAGTCGCAAAAGGAGCCTGGAGGGGAATCCCGGGCGCCTTTGCTTTTTTGAGGCCCAAGTGTCCGCGAACTGTTACTTCGCGATGTTAGGGCATTAATACGATGCTGCCCGCCCGTGGATAATGTGATCTGATGCTTGGTGCGAGTTCACATTTCGAGATTCGTCGCGGCAGCGTGTTCGGACGCGCCGACGCTTTGCGAGGTGTTCCGTAACACCTGGAACAACGCATACCAGGGCATTATCCCGCACTTTCATCTGGAGACCATGATCCGACGTCGGAGCCCTGACTGGTGGAATTCCACAATCAGGTCAGGCAATGGGCTCTTGGTTCTGCAAGTCGCAGGCATCGTGGCCGGTTACGCAACCCTAGGCACGGCGCGCATGCGTGGAGAACATGAAGGCGAGATTTATGAGCTCTACGTAACGCCGACCCACCAGGGAGTGGGTTTTGGCGAGCACTTGTTTGAAGCGTCCCGTCATCACCTGGACAAGCGACATCTTTCGGGATTGATCGTTTGGGCGCTCACCGAAAATGCTGGGGCGACGGATTTTTACTGGCGCCGCGGCGGCCGGCCGATTGGCCTGGGCTTTGAGTGCTTTGGCGAAAGACGACTCCAAAAGATTGCCTACGCCTGGGACTGAAACTGGGTTGCGACAAACTGGTCACCCAACCCGGCAACTTATGAACCTGCTGGCAAAGAATATGTAGGGAAAAACCCCACCAGCGGGCGCTGCTCTTCCCCCCTGCTTGGCGCATTGCTATACCGCAGCGCGCTCCCATCGATGCAATCCGAGGTACGCGAGATGAAGATCGCTGTCATGGGCGTTGCTGGCCGCATGGGCCAACAGCTCGTTCGCGCGCTCCATGAGACCGAGGGTTGTACGATTACTGGCGGGGCCGAGCATTCCGGTTCCCCCGCGATAGGCGCAGATGTTGGCATCCTGGCTGGCATCGGACCGCTAGGAATTACCGTGTCACCGGACCCCATCGAGCTGATTGCCGGGGCCGAAGCTGTTGTTGATTTCACCACACCCCAGGCAACGCTAGAAATTGCTGGACTTGCCGCGAATGCCAGGATCGTTCACGTGATCGGCACAACCGGTCTATCGGAAGAGGACGAGGCGCACATCGCCGCTGCGGCCCGCCACGCTCCGATCATCAAAGCAGGGAATATGAGCCTCGGCGTCAATCTTCTCACCGCCATCGCGCGGCGCGTCGCCGAGGCGTTGGACGACGATTTCGACATCGAGGTCGTCGAGATGCATCACCGGGACAAGGTTGATGCTCCGTCAGGCACGGCCCTCATGCTCGGCGAGGCGGCCGCTGAAGGCCGCGGTATCGACCTGAAGGAACACGCAATTCGTGGTCGCGATGGCATCACAGGCGCGCGACCCCGCGGTGATATCGGTTTTGCGAGTTTGCGCGGCGGCAGTGTCGTCGGCGACCACAAGATTGTTTTCGCCGGGCCAGGCGAGCGCATCGAGCTCACACATCTTGCAGGCGATCGATCGATCTTCGCCCGGGGCGCAGTCAAGGCGGCCATGTGGGGCCGCGGCAAACCTCCCGGGCTTTACACGATGTCCGACGTGCTGGGGCTTTAAGTCGTGGAAGCTGTTCGCGCGGTGCAAACAAACGCTCGACTACACATGATGGTGCTGGTGCGCCATGGCGAGAGCGAGTGGAACCGGCGCAATTTGTTCACGGGGCAACGCGATCCTGATCTGACCGAAAAAGGGTTGATCGAAGCACGCGTTGCCGGCCGCCTCTTGAAATATGAAGGCCTAGTCTTCGACCTGGCATTCACCAGTAAATTGAAGCGAGCGGTGCACACCCTCGAAATCATGCTCGCTGAAATCGATCAATCTAATCTCGAGGTCCGACGCGACGAGGCATTGAACGAACGCAAATATGGTGATCTCTCAGGTCTCAACAAGGACGAAGCGCGCGACCGGTGGGGGGAAGAAAAGGTCTTAGAATGGCGTCGCAGCTATGACGTTCGCCCGCCAGGCGGTGAAAGCCTAAAGGATACAGAAGAGCGGGTGATGCCCTACTACCAAGATAAGATCTGGCCCCAACTTGAAGCTGGCAAGACCGTGCTCATCACGGCGCATGGAAACTCACTGAGAGCCCTCATCATGAACCTGGAGAATCTGAGCGGAGAGGAGATCTTGGCCCGCGAACTCGCGACCGGAGCTCCGATCATCTACCTGCTCGCTCCCGACGGATCGGTGGCAGAACGTCGTGACTTGTTGCCCACGCGGAGCCTCGACGCTCCGCCGGAGGACAATCTGTGATGGGGAATCACTATGTCGTTCAAAGATGTCGTCGATGCCGTCGATCAAGGCCCTAAGAGGCGTCGCGACCGGCTAATCGCTGTCTACATTGGCATCCTTGCCGTCACACTCGCCATCTGCAGCATGGGCGCCGGCAATGCGACGAAGGACACGATGACCAGTAATATCGTGTCCGCAAACACCTGGGCCTTCTTTCAAGCCAAGAATATTCGGCGCCACGTGTTGCGGCTTCAAATCGATGAATTGGAGGTTCTGCAGGCCGCAGAGCCCGAACTGACCGAGCGCGCGCGCTCGGTGATTGCCGACAAAATAAAGCGATATCGAGAGAAGGAAGCGCATTTGAGCTCGGATCCGGAAACCGGCGAAGGTCTCAAGGAGCTACTCGTCAAGGGCAAGTCGCTCGAAGCACAGCGCGATCTGGCCATGCGGAAGGATCGTTACTTCGACTACGGCCTGGCCCTCTTGCAGATCGCCATTGTGCTGGCGTCGATCTCGATCATCACCGGGGGAACAAGCCTGCTGGTCCTCAGCCTCCTGATTTCAGCTGTAAGCATCGTCTCTACGCTGAACGGCTTCACCCTCGTCTACCCTCGTCTACGCTGTCCCCTTCATCGGCTAACCATCCAATCCCTTGCCGATCGGCGGTACAGCGGGTAGCACTACCGCGCTTCAATCAGACCGCTGCACTGGATGCGATACGACATGACAACACACCGCCTGCTCCTCCTGCCCGGCGATGGGATCGGCGTGGAAACCATCGCCGAGGTTGAGCGCGTCATTGCCTTTTTCAACGAGAAAGCAAAGGGCACCGCGTTCGATGCGGAAAGCGACCTTGTGGGCGGCGCCGCGATCGACAAACACGGCGTGCCGCTTACCGACGACGCAATGGCTAAGGCGGCCGCTGCCGACGCGGTGATATTCGGCGCCGTTGGTGGTCCGAAGTGGGATGGCCTGCCCTACGAGGTCCGCCCCGAGGCAGGTTTGCTGCGTTTGAGAAAGGACCTTGGGCTCTTCGCCAACTTACGTCCTGCCATCTGCTATTCGGCCCTTGCCGATGCGTCCTCTTTGAAGCGCGAGCTTGTCGAAGGCCTCGACATCATGATCGTGCGCGAGCTGACGGGCGGCGTCTATTTTGGCGAGCCGAAAGAAATTGTCACGCTCGAGAACGGCAAGAAGCGTGCTGTCGACACCCAAGTCTATACGGAGGAAGAGATTGAGCGCATTGCACGCGTTGCCTTCGATCTGGCGCGCCAGCGTGGCAAGAAGGTACACTCAGCCGAGAAGCGCAATGTGATGCGCACCGGCGTTCTATGGAACGAGGTGGTGACGGCAACGCACAAGGCTTATGCGCCGGACATCACGTTGGAGCACATCCTTGCCGACAACTGCGCCATGCAGCTCGTGCGCAACCCTAAACAGTTCGACGTCATCGTCACTGATAATCTATTCGGCGACATTCTCTCCGACGAGGCCGCCATGGCAACAGGTTCGTTGGGGATACTGCCTTCGGCCTCACTGGGCGCACCCGATGCCAAGGACGGCACGCGCAAAGCGCTCTACGAGCCCGTGCACGGCTCGGCACCCGACATCGCGGGGAAGGGTTTGGCCAACCCCATTGCAACGATTGCGTCGTTCGGCATGGCGCTCCGCTACTCATTCGATATGGGTAGGCAAGCCGATCTGCTCGACAAAGCGATCTCCAATACCCTTGCCGCAGAGCTTAGAACCGCCGATATCATGCAGCAGGGCATGCGTCAGGTCAGCACGGCTGCGATGGGCGCTGCGATCGTCGAGGAGTTGGGCAAGCTTGGCGTCTGAGGCGCAGCCGCATTAATCGTTCGCAACCTTGGGAACGTCTGAACAAGCGAGTTTGAGGTAGCGATCGGTGGTCGAGCGGGGCGCGTGATGTTCTGGGTTGCGTTTTCGTCTCATGTGGGCAGGTCAGTTTGCAATGATCTGCCTGCTTGCGGTGGTTCTGCGCCACCTTGCTGATTTCTATCCGGCCATCGCCGTTAGCCTATCACGCGCCAGATACAGGTTCACCAGTGCCAACAATGTGAAGACCTGTGCACCGTCCTTGGCAATGCCTCGGTAGCGCACTTTTCGGTAGCCGAACTGGCATTTCATAACCCGGAAAACGTGTTCGACCTTGGCGCGGATGCCTGCGTGCCTTCTGTTGCGCTTGCGTTGCGAGGCGGAAAGCTGGCGCTCGGGTTT
>JAAERO010000357.1 GCA_024230315.1 Hyphomicrobium sp. | reverse complement strand
GGCGGCATCGACCACCGTTTCCTTGACCGCAGCTAAGGTGGCATTGCTCAGCAAGAGGGCACCGCCTACGAGCGTGAGGCCAAGAATTACAAACACTCTTGCAAGCATGGTTCGTTCTCCGGTCACTGTTGAACTCTGCTAGGGATACAATCCCCTTGCTAGGCCTCCGATAATTATGCGCAGCCCTAAATCGGCGCGCTTGTCGCGCATTCGCTGTCGTTTGCTGCGGAGAGTTTCAAGTCGGTAAAGCCTGCGAGAAACAGAACGCTATCATTGGCCACAAGGAACGGCTGATCGATAGCGCCCGATAAACGCTAAGTCCGCGCCTGTGGCACACTCAACGCAGCGCATAACAACGCATGTCTGGGCAAAGACCCAAGACGGGTGACGGCGTCCTCTGGTTTCAGGAGAAAGCGCCTTGTTTTTATGCGTGTTTATCGGGGGGGGCTTGGCCGTGCGTGCTCCACCACGCGGCCCTCACGCCTGAGCGTTCTTTCATGGCAGGTGTGCTTTGAGCGTCACAGAAAAAGAGGGCGCAATGGTGTTGGTCCAGACATGACGGATGTCCGTTGTTCGAGGATCGGTCTGCGGTACCTGAGCAATCCTCAAAGGGACCGATTGGCTCTTAAAGAATAGAGAAGCGCGACAACCCAACGAGATTTGCGTCTTATGCGAACGTTGCCGATTTGACACAAATTGCCGCGAGCTTGGGCTTGCAGGATTTTCTGCTTGAATTTCGTGCACGTGATGCCCATTAGAAGACAGAGTTTCTTTGAGGGATTGGAGTCTTATGCGCCGTTGGCCGCGGAAAATCGCAACACTCCTCCTGCTGGTCTTCGTGCCGGCCAACATCGCTTATGCCTTGCCGCTCGTCTATTGCCTCGGGACCGATGGCCACCGCGCCATTGAGCTCGCGCAAGGCGTCGGGAGCCACTGCGTCGAACGCGGTCAGCTGCTCGCAACAGACTTGTCAGTTGCGGGTCACGACGCCTCTGCAGAGAATTCGGGCGATTATTGCGTTGACGCCAAACTCGTCACGCCCGGCCAAAACATACAGCGCACCGCTGACGGCAAGACGGTCGCCATTCCTCTTGCTGGAACTTCGCCGAGTATTCTCAGCGTATCCTACGAGTCTTTGGTGCATGAGCCGCCCCAGCTTCGCGAATGCTTCGCTTCGATTGGCCGGTGCCTCGCCAACGATCAGCTCGCGGCTCTCAAGACCGTATTTCTCCTGAACTAAACCCTCCAATCGCGCTGAATTTGGACAGCTCTCGACGCGCTTTGTCGTCGGTTGTCCAGCTCGACGTCACATTGGGGGGACAGCATGCCAGACCGTTCTGGTGCCAGGAGTCGAATAGGTATGACCGCGTTCGCGCTGTGCCTTGCGGGATGTGGTTCCGGTGGCGACGCCATCGTCACCGCGGAGCCGCTATCCTCGGACCGTTCTTATTCTCACGACACGCGTGAAGCGGGACTCAACGCAGCGTGGCAGCCCGACGTGGCCGCCTATACGGAAACGCTGACCTTCCGGGAAGCCGTGAGTCTTGCGCTGGCCTTCAATCCCGCCGTGAAGGCGGCTTACGTGGAGATAGAAGCCAAGCACGGCGACGCGATGCAAGCGTCGTTCAGACTCAATCCCGGCCTCAACTTTGAAGTCGAAAACTTTGCCAACACCAAGGGCAGCGAAGCCGCCGCGGAGGCCGAAGAGACGCTTGGGATCTTTCAGACGATCGAGCTTGGTGACAAGCGGCTCAAGAGATTGGCCGCCGCCGACCTCGAATCCTCACTCGCTGGCTGGGATTACGAGGCGGCGCGCCTCCATGCGGCAAGCCAGGCCGCCGAGGCGTTCGTCGACGTTCTGGCCGCGCAGGAACGGCTGTCGATTCTCGACGACTTTGTGGAGATCTCCGAAAAGACTCGCTCCGCGGTCGAGGCTCGCGTGAGAGGCGGCCGAGCCAGCTCTATCGAGCTGGATAGGGCAAAGGTCACCGTTGCACGGGCGCGCGCTTCCGTTGAAGCCGAGCGCGCAAAGCTGGCAGCGGCTCGCGGAAAACTCTCAGCCCTGTGGGGCGCCGACAATCCAACATTCACACGAGCGACTGGGCGGCTCGGGCGCAATCGGACCGTGCCGACGATCGATGAGGTCAAGGCCTTTCTTGGTGGCAATCCGGCAGTCGCCCGTTGGTCTGATGCGGTTGGGCACCGCTATGCGGTGCTAGAGGTAGAGCGTTCAAAAGCCATTCCGAATATCACTTTGGGCGCGGGGATTCGACGCTTCAACGAGGATGACTCAGGCGCGCTCATCGCTTCCGTCTCGGTGCCGCTGCAGATTTTCGACCGCAACGAGGGCAATATCACCGCAGCAGAGCGGCGTATCGCCAAGGCGGAATTCGACGCGCAGGCGACCCGCACGCAACTGGTCGGCTTGCTCATCGAGGCGTTGGGAGCGCTGGCGTCGACCGACGCTCAGGCCGGTGCACTCGAGGCCCATGTCCTGCCCGCTGCCCAGTCAGCCTTCGATAAGACGCGGGCCGGATATGCTGAGGGCAAATTTGATCTGCTCAACGTGCTTGACGTGCAACGCGCACTGTTCGAGACGCGCCGCGACCTCGTCAACGCACGTGCAGGGTACGAGAAGGCTCGGGTGATGGTTGAGGCATTGATTAGTCGGGATTTAAGCGGTGCTTGGTAAGTGAGACCGATATGAAATGGACAATCTTTCTTCTGGCTGGGTTGGTCCTCTTGAGCATTGGGGCCGCTATCGGCTATCGCGAGCTCGGAAAATCGTGCGCGTCAGCCGATGTAGAGCACAGTGAGCACGCACATGACGAAGCTAAAAAGACGGGCAACACTGAAGGTCTGACGGTGCGTGTCTGTGAGGTCGGGCTCGTTGGTGCGTTCGCCGAAAGGGTCGGATTCGGGGGGGCCGTGCCGGTGGTCAAGCCGAAGGTTGGGTCGGCAGAACACAAGGAGCATCAAGAAGCTGCGAAGGCGATTGAGCACGGTCACAAAGAAGGCGAAGCTGACGAGGAAGAGTTGGTCAGTCTTTCCCCGGACCAAATCCGAGAGTTCAAGATCAAAACCGAAACGGCCGCGGAAGGTCCGGTCACCATCCACATCGAGCGCCCGGCGGAAGTGAGGTTCAATGGGAACAGGGTCGCGCATGTCGTGCCGCGCGTTCCCGGCGTCGTCAGCCGCGTCGAAGTCTCCGAAGGAGAAAGTATCGAGCAAGGCCAGCTCATGGCAATCTTGGAAAGCCGGGAGCTTGCCGACGCAAAGGCTAATTACCTGGCGGTGGTCGAGCGCCGCAAGCTCGCGAGCGAAGCCCTGGTAAGAGAAGAGCGATTGTGGAAGCAAAAAGTTTCCGCCGAAAAGGAATACCTGACAGCGAGGACGGAACTTGCAGAAGCGGACATCCGCATAGCGACCGCCGAGCAGAAGTTGCGGGCCTTGGGATTGCCCGCACGTGCCATCAAGACCCTCTCCCTAAACGATGAAAACCTGACGGAGTACAGGATCGTCACACCACAGTCCGGCATAGTAACCGAGCGACACCTTACGTTGGGTGAAGCTGTCGGGATCGAACGTGAAGTCTTCATTGTCGCCGATTTGAGCACGGTGTGGATCGACGTCACAATCTACCCAAGGGACGTCGCTTCGATAAAGCCGGGGCAGCGCGTTGAAATCGAGCTTGGAGGCGGCGATCCAGTATCCGGAAAGATTGAATTTGTAACGCCTGAAGTCAAGGAGGCGACGCGGACCGCGGTCGCCCGGGTCGTGGTCGACAATGCGAGCGGACGGTTGCGCCCTGGCATGTTCGTAACGGCGCAAGTCCAAATTTCCCAGGAGCTTGCCCCCGTTCGGGTGCCGAGGTCGGCTGTACAGCGTCAGGACAACAAGAGCGTGGTGTACGTCGAGCATGAGGGTGCGTTCGCGCCACGCCCGGTAAAGCTCGGCCGGGAGAACCATAACTTCGTGGAGGTCGTCGCTGGGCTTCAGCCGGGCGAGACCTATGTCAGCAGCGGCGGCTTCGTTCTTAAGGCACAGCTTGCCAAGGAAAGCTTCGGCGAGGGGCATGGCCACTGATGAAGGGTTTGATTCAAGCCGTCCTGCACCAGCGCTTCCTCATGCTTGCGCTTGCAGTGGGCGTCCTTGGCGCCGGCATCTTCAGCTATTTCCGCCTGCCGGTCGATGCCTTCCCAGACGTGACGCCGGCGCTGGTCCAGGTGTTCACGGAGACCGAAGGCCTGGCCCCTGAAGAGGTCGAGCGTTACGTCACCTACCCGATCGAAGTGGCGATGAATGGCTTGCCCGGGCTTAAGGAGATCCGGTCGGTCTCCAATTTCGGCCTGTCCGTTATCAATATCTACTTCGAAGATGGGTTCGATATCTATTTCGCGCGGCAGCTCGTCAACGAACGCCTGCAGGTTGCCCGGGACGAGATTCCGGAAGGATTCGGCGAGCCAGAGATGGGGCCGATCAGCACCGGCCTCGGCCAGATCCTCTTTTATTTTCTCGAAGACGAGGGCAAGCGCAGCCCGGAAGAATTGCGTGAGATTCAAGACTGGATCATCAAGTTCAACCTACAAACCGTTCCCGGAGTGACCGAAGTTCTGTCTCTGGGCGGCAAGGTGAAACAGTTTCAGATCGAGGCCAACCCAAACGCCCTGCTTCGCTATGGTCTTACCGTCAACGATGTGACGGAAGCCGTAACCGTCAACAATCGCAACGTCGGTGCACAGTACATCGTCAAGAACGCCGAGCAGTATCTGGTCCGTTCGGTCGGTCTCGCACGCGACTTGCAGGACCTGGAGAACGTCATTCTCAAGGTCAGCGACGGCGTTCCGGTACGTGTGCGCGACGTGGCCCAGGTGAAGATCGGTGGCGCCGTGCGCCAGGGCTTGGCAACTCTTGACGGGCAGGGCGAAGTGGTCGCCGGACTGATTCTCAAACTGATCGGCACGAACACGTCGCAGGTGATTGACGATGTGAAAGCCCGTTTCGAAAAGATTAATAAGTCGCTCCCGCCCGGTGTGCGCATCGTCCCCTATTACGATCAATCGAAGCTGGTGGCCAAAAGCATCTCGACGGTCACCGACGCCTTGATGGAGGGCATCGGGTTGGTGGGACTCGTCATTCTGGTCTTCATGGGGGCTGTCCGGCCGAGCATAGTCGTCGCTTTGTCGATCCCCTTCTCAATCGCCGTCGCCTTCATTCTCATGAGCCTTTTCGGCCTGTCCGCCAACCTGATGTCGCTCGGCGGCATCGCCATCGCTATCGGCTTGATGGTGGATGGAGCGATCGTCATCGTCGAGAATGTCGATCGCTGGCTACACACGTCACACCAGGCGCTAACTAAGCGCGAGATCGTGGTGCGCGCCTGCGCCGAGGTGGCTCGCCCAATCATCTTCGCCCTGCTGATTATCATTGTCGTCTTTCTGCCCCTGTTCACTTTGCAGGGCGTTGAAGGCAAGACATTTCGGCCGCTGGCCATGACGACTGCGCTGGCGATGTTCGGTTCTCTCATTTTCGCTCTATTCGTTGCCCCCATTCTTGCCGAACTCTTGCTCAGACGCCCGGAGCGCCAGGGTCCCGAGGGCGAGCACAAGAAGGAGTTTGCTGAACGCGTTTTCGATGGGCTGATTTCCGGTTACCGCCCCCTGGTCACGTTCTTTGTCAACCATCGCATGGTCGCAGTTGGGCTTACTGTCATACTGCTCGTCATTGGCGGCGCGATCTTCCCGCGCCTCGGTTCCGAGTTCGTGCCGAGCCTGAACGAGGGCGATCTGCTTGTGCGGGAGACGATGGCTCCATCGATATCGCTTGAAGAGGCGCGTGATACAACATTGAGATTCGAGCGCAGGCTGATGGCCGAGTTCCCCGAGGTCGAGCGCGTCGTGTCGCGCGTCGGGCGCGGCGAGGTTGGCGCACATGCGGACCCGGTCAACAACGCCGAATCGTTCGTGGGACTGAAGCCTCAGGACGAGTGGCCGACAAAACGTACGCCAGAACAGCTGATTGCCGCCATGAGCGAAAGCTTCGAATCCTTTCCCGGCGCCCAGTTCAACTTCACTCAGCCGATTGCCGCCGCGGTCGACGAGCTGTTGACCGGTACCAAGGCCGAGCTCGCCATAAAGCTTTTCGGAGCGGACTCCGACGTGCTCAACGCAAAGGCAACGGAAATCGAGAGAATCGTCCGCCAGATCAGGGGTGCTGCTGATGTACAAAAGGACCAGGTTAGCGGCACGCCGCAGCTGCGCATCGTGGTCGATCGCGAGGCGATCAGCCGCTACGGCATCAATATCAGCGAGGTGCAGTCCTTGATCAGAGCCGCTATCGGCGGTGAAAAGGGCGGCCAGATCTTCGAAGGTATCAAGCGCTTCGACATTCTCGTCCGTTATGAAAAGCAGGCACGCGCCACGACCGAAGCCATCCGGTCGATCGTGGTCAAGACGCGGGACGGGACCCTCTTTCCCCTGGAAGAAATCGCAAGCGTGGAGGAGATCGTGGGGCCGCGCCAGATCACGCGGCAGAACGGGCAACGCTTCATCACGATTTCCGCCAACGTCAGGGGGCGCGATATCGGCTCTTTCGTCGCCGAGGGGCAGGCGAAGATCGCTCGCCAGGTGCAACTGCCGCCCGGCTACTTTGTCGAGTGGGGCGGCCAGTTCGAGCTGCAGCAGCAAGCCAATCGTCGGCTCTCCATCGTGATACCCATCACGCTGATGCTCGCCTTCACCCTCCTTTTCATGAACTTCGGCTCGCTGAAGAGCTCGCTGCTCATCATGCTCAACATCCCCTTGGCGCTGGTTGGCGGCATCGTGGCGCTTTGGCTCGGCGGTATCAACCTCTCGGTGCCCGCCTCGGTCGGATTCATCGCGCTCTTCGGCGTGGCGCTCGCCAACGGCATGATCCTCATCAGCTATCTCAACACCCTTGTGGAAGAAGGGCACAGCGTCGAAGAGGCCAGCATTCAAGGCGCCTGTATGCGCGTGCGTCCCGTGCTCATGACCGCGAGTTGTGCGGCTCTCGGTCTTATTCCCCTCCTTTACGCTACGGGAACTGGCAGCGAGGTGCAGAGGCCGCTCGCTACCGTCGTCGTCGGCGGCTTGGTCAGCTCAACCATTTTGACGCTACTGGTGCTCCCCGCCGTCTACCGATGGTTCGTGCCTCAGTATTTGCGGTCAGAAATCTTGCCACAAGAACTTCCATCCGGTGCAAAGCCGGCGGAGTAAAGGGGATGTTTCAGCGCTGATCACAATAGGATGTGAATGCAGATCAGGTCAAAGCAGCGACACGATCACCTGAACGAGAAGTGTAGCTATCCTTCAGGCATAGGTTGCCAATCTGCGCGCGGGCTCGGCGTACGCGATCCGTACCGACAGTGTCGGAGGCAGATATGATTGCTCATTCCGCCTGGCTCGTTTTCGCCTGCTTGGTCAGTCACAGCGCGCTAGCTGCTGACCCAACTCATAGTCGTGCGTTCGATAGACATCTGTTGCAACAGGTGGTCGAGGGTGACGACGACAGAAGCCTTCCTAAGAACATAGCCCTCAGCCGGCGCGCTTACGATTTTGGCCTTTACTTCTGGCGAACCGGTGACCTCGACCGCGCGCTCGGTGCATTTGATGCAGCGCTCCGATTTGACTCGAGTTACGCGCTCGCTTACGCGGGACGGGCCACGGTGCGCTCGCAGCGCGGCGATCACCAGGGCGCAATTGAGGACGCCAGCCGCGCGATCAAACTGGACCCCAAAATGCCCCACGCTTATTACAACCGCGGCACTGCCTACGGACGCCTGCGGAATTGGGAACAAGCCGCTGCAGATTACACCGAAGCCCTGCGCCTTGCCCCGACGCTTGGCAACGGTGTCGCCCGTCATAATCGCGGCTCGGCGCTTATGGCGCAGGGAAAGTTGGACGACGCAATCAAAGATTTCACACGGGCGATAGAACTAAATCCAAAGAACACCGCTTCTTACTTCAATCGTTCGCTCGCTTATGAGAGGGCCAATCGAATTGAAGAGGCGATCACCGACCTGAAATCGGTTCTTGAGTTGACGCCAAACTTCATGGAGGCACACCATCGACGAGCACTGCTTTTCCGCAAGAAAGGGCTTTATCGAGAGGCGCTAGCGGATCTCAACTTGGCCATCAGCCTATATTCTGAGGACGTTGTCGCCGTTGCTGATCGTGCACTGCTGAATGAGCGCCTCGGCAATAAGGACGCCGCTCTTCTTGACTCCAAGCTTGTCTCCGAGATGACTGGTAAAAACCCGCGCACCATCGATCGCGAGCGGCACCTTTCGCCACTTTGACACAAACCAAGCGCTGACTTCATGCTCGTTAGTGCTCTCGAACTTGAGCAGTGTCTCAGTTTGAAATCTCGGCTGCCGCGGCCAATTCGTGATGGGCGCCCTCAATGATCTTCCATGCGGATTGAAGGAATAGCCCCGCAATCGCTGCCGCGACGATTAAATCAGGCCACGGAGTTGTCGTGAGCCACACGAACGCGGCGGCGACAACAACAGCTAAATTTCCGAGTGCGTCGTTGCGGCTGAACAACCAAACGGCCTGAACGTTGGCGTCACCGGTCCGATGCTTCATAAGGCTCACGGCACAGATCACGTTGACGAGAAGTGCGCCGATACCGAACAGACCCATAAGCTCTGCTTCGGGAAGCTGTACGACGAAGACCCGATAGACCGTTCCGGCGAGGACGCCGACGCCCATGATGGCAAGGAAGATGCCTTGAACAAGTGCGGCGCGGGCACGCCATGCTTGGCCCTAGCCGATCGCCAGCAAGCCTAGAAGGGTGATTGTACCGTCGCCGAGAAAATCAAGGGCGTCGGCCTTTAGGCCCTGCGAACCTGCAAGGAAGTCGCCGCCTATTTCGATCGCACCGTACGCGATGTTAAGCACCATGACGATCCACAAGGTGCGCTTGTAGGCTGGCGTCGCGTGCGTGACGTTGCAGAGATCATCATCGTCATCCATGTGGTCACCCTAGCACGGGTACGCAGCATCCCATCCGGAGCCGTATGGGATCGGGTCGCGGTGACCATCCTCATAACGGACAGCGAAGGCCACCGCCTCCAAGCGTGGATGTCCGCTTTTGGCAGTACCGCTTCTGAGAATGTCCGCTTTACCCCCGATACTATTGTAAAACTCCTATTGAGATCGCCAGCGAACAGTGATTCCGTCGTTTGACGTTATGGCGACGGAGGCATTGCGATGATGGGGCGGCGGGAACAGGGTCAAGGCCAGTTTTTC
>JAAERO010000356.1 GCA_024230315.1 Hyphomicrobium sp. | reverse complement strand
TACTCATTCTCCCAACGCGAAAACCACGCTTAAGAAGAACTACGTCTTAGTCATCCCGCAAGGCGGTCTTCACCGGATGCGTACGGCTTTTAAACCGCCACGCAGCTGCAATAAGCCGCCGCTCCACTGGCCCAGTATTGCGCCGCCGTCTACACGAGCGGATGAACCAGCAGGGTGACCTTCGGCCCGAGGAATTACGCCTCTAAATTATCGAATAGAAAATCAGCAATCTCGGAGATTGGTATCAAGATTATTGAGACGAACGCCTATCGGCCGACTGACAAAGCCGCGAACGCCTAAGCAAAGCGCGAAGAGGTTCCAACGATGGCGCCAGAAAGGTTCACGCGGGAAAGCTTCTGGGCGGCAACAAGGTGTCCAAATCCGTGCAAGCGAACATGAAAGCCGATCTGCGAGAGGTTCGCGACGCCCCAGATCGGGCAACCGCTGAGGCCACCATTGCTGTCTTCGTTGACAAGTACCGTGCCAAACACCCCAAGGCCATCGCATGTCTGACCAAGGATCGCGAGGAGCTGCTGGCCTTCTTCGACTTCCCCGCCGAACACTGGGACCATCTACGCACCACGAACCCAATCGAAAGTGTCTTTGCCACCGTGCGCCATAGGACCGTGCGAACAAAAGGTGCCCTGTCGCAGAAAACAGCTAGACTTATGGTCTTCAAGCTGATCATCGCCGCTTCAAAGACCTGGAGGTGGCTAACGGGTGAAAATCAGTTGTCCAAAGTCGTCGAAGGCGTCAAATTCACCAACGGCGTCGCTGCCACTGCAACGCCAAACAAGGACGCCGCCTAAGCAGGCCCGTCACCCAAATTCAGCCATAGCTCTTTGGCCGTGGGCGGAGGCCCATTGACCGGCCCCCACGGAGTAGTCCAGGCGGCATGTTAGTTCATGGCGGCTTCATCGGCTAGATGCTGCGTTGGCGCCGGAGCAAGCCGAGGCTGCGAAGGTGGCCACGCAGCAAGTGCTGGAATGAAGACCTCGGGTGCT
>JAAERO010000355.1 GCA_024230315.1 Hyphomicrobium sp. | reverse complement strand
TGGCGGCACCGAGAACTTTAGCATCTTGGCAACGGTTCTGGGATTGATGCCGAACCGCTCCGCTGCTGCTCGTGCGCTGATCCCCTCGATCTGAACCGCGTGCCGAACCCGCCCATAGAGCTCCACTGTCTTCATCCCCCAACCCCCGCCGCTAACGCAGGCACAAAGGCTCTACCTGCCGCACTTTTAGTCCGGCGCAACCAAACATATCGGCCGCTTCAATGACGCAGTATTGCTCCGGCTTTTACAGCAGAAACGTGCCTAGTTCGAATGACGCGACGTCGAGGCAACCACCTGCATTAGACCTCTTTAGGCTAATGTTTGATTGCCGATCTCCAATCCTCATGACAAAGTGTTACAAGTGCGTAGCGTGTTGAGGTTGGTCATGGCTATTAAAGGTTTCGTCCTATTCAGTGCTTGCCTGGTTCTTATGTCTGCTCCGTCGCAAGTAGCGGCCCAATTAGGGCCGCCACCGGACGGCGCGAAGGGTCTGTCCAGCGCCTATACGGGCAAAACCTATTCCCCATATGCAGAACGCGGATTCCCGGCCCGGCCGTTGTGGGGTGACACCCATCTGCACACCTCCATGTCCTTTGACGCCGGTGCGTTTGGCAACACGCTTGGCCTTCGCGAGGCGTATCAGTTTGCGCGCGGTGACCAAATCAGAGCGTCGAAAGGGCTGCCGGTGAAACTGTCCCGGCCGCTCGACTGGCTCGTCATCGCCGATCATTCGGACAATATGGGCTTTATCACCGATCTGTACGCCGGCAAGGCGCATCTCCTCGCCGACCCGCAGGGCAAGGAATGGTATGATCGGATTAAAGCAGGTGAAGGCGTTGATGTGGCGCTGGATATAATCAAACTCTTTTCTCAGGGGAAATTTCCGGAAACGCTGGCCTACACCCCAGACTCCAAGCCATACAGAACTGCCTGGCAGGACACGGTCGCCGCAGCTGAAGAGTATAATGACCCCGGCACATTCACCGCCTTCATCGGCAATGAGTGGACATCCTTGTCGAAGGGCAACAACCTGCACCGCGTTGTGATTTTCCGGGACAATGGTGACAAGGCGCTGCAAATAGCGCCCTTCACGACAACGGCACCGCAGGGCAGTACCGATCCGCTGGATCTGTACAAATGGATGGACGCTTACGAGAAGAAGACCGGCGGCGACATTCTGGCGATTGCCCATAACGGCAATCTGGCCAACGGGGTCATGTTCCCCATCGATGCCCAGTATACGGGGCGCAAACTCGACAAGCGTTACGTGACAGAGCGCGCCAAGTGGGAGCCCATGTATGAGGCAACCCAGATCAAGGGTGATGGCGAGGCTCATCCCTTCCTGTCGCCGAACGACGAGTTTGCCGACTATGAGAACTGGGACGTCGGCAACCTCGACCTTTCCCAAGCAAAGACCAACGATATGCTGGCCGGGGAATATGCCCGCGAAGGTCTCAAGCGTGGCCTTGCTCTCGAAGCCAAACTGGGGACCAACCCGTACAAGTTCGGCATGGTGGGCTCGACGGACAGCCATACCTCTCTGGCAACTGCTCAGGAAGACAATTTCTTCGGCAAGCATTCCGGGTACGAGCCCAATCCGAAGCGCATGGACCACCCCTTAATGAAGACCGACAAAGGCATCGTCGAGGGCTGGCGGCTGGTGGCCTCGGGGCTGGCTGCGGTTTGGGCGAAAGAGAACACGCGCAGGTCAATCTTCGATGCCATGGAGCGCAAGGAAGTTTATGCCACCACAGGCAGCCGTATGGCCGTGCGTTTCTTCGGCGGTTGGGACTATACGAAGAAGGATCTGAACAACCGCCAGCCCGCGTTTGTCGGCTATTCCAAGGGTGTTCCCATGGGCGGTGACTTGGCAAACGCCCCCAAAGGCAAGGCACCGACCTTCATGGTCTTTGCGTTGCGCGACCCGATTGGCGGCAATCTCGACCGCATCCAGATCGTCAAGGGCTGGCTCGACAAGGACGGCGAGACCAATGAGAAGGTCTACGACGTTGCTTGGTCGGGTGACCGCAAGCCAGACGCAAACGGAAAGCTGCCGCCAGTTGGGAATACGGTCGATGTCAAGAATGCCAACTGGACAAACACGATCGGTGCATCGGAACTCGGCACGGTGTGGAGCGACCCCGACTTCGACCCGGCACAGAAAGCCTTTTACTATGCCCGCGTGATCGAGATACCCACCCCGCGCTGGTCAACTTATGACGCGGTCCGCTTCGGCATCGATATTCCAGAGGGCGCACCGGCCTCGACCCAAGAACGCGCCTACACCTCGCCCATCTGGTACACGCCGAAGGGCTAGATATTTCGGTTGCCCGATAGGATTGACTATTAGGCGGCTCGCTCAGGGCCGCCTTTTCTCTATAGACGCTCCCATTGCTTTCCTTGGCAATGTCCGCTTTGGGTCAGAAGCAGACATTTCGGTGTGCGTCAGGGATGTCCGCTTTACCCCCAAGAGCGGACATTTTCAGAGGCGCGTCCGATGTCCGCTTTGTGCCGATTGTGTTGCAAAAGTCTGATCCAGCACATCCGCAACTTGCGGCTTTGACCTGACCGATCGCCCTGTGTGTTGGGTCGCTCCAATCGCCAGTTGCCTTTCACGCCGTTTGCGGTGACTGCATCAGTCTGGCCATCTTGCGAAGGTTCTGAGCGATTGGACAGAAGCACATAGTTTCAGGTCAGGATGCTGGCTCTTTGGCCTCTCTCGCAAGGTTGCAGAAGCGCCCCGGGTCATAATCGACGTTCGCGGTTGACGCCTGGCACGTCGGCTCGCCCCTCAACAGCAGCAATCAGACAGCCAAAAGGTCCGCTCCGCCACCGATCGCAGACTCCGATCCGCGACCAAAAGAGATCAGCCTCGGGCCAGAAGCTGCCCAATGCACCTTTTCGGATAGTGCCCCGCATAAGTTGCGAGGTTCGCGCTGTGAGGCCAGCTTCAGAACGAGTCGACGTCTAGCGCCGGGTTCAGAAGCACAGCCAGGGGCCTAAGCAGGTCTTGGGTGTCCCGCCTTTGCAGGCCATCTGCGAGGAGTAACACGAAATCATCATCGAGCCTGATTTGCAGTTCGTGCGCACTGGCCCCTTCCCCACGAGGCCTCGCCCGGCGAGCGTATTTTTAAGAGCGTTTGTGGAGAAGAGCACGGCGGTATCGTGGGTGAAGTTTTCGCCAGAGGCTGCAACCCTGGTACAATCGGCGGCCTGAGCCGTCGCCGAAAGTGCGCACACCATCACCGTCGCCATCAGGCCGAATTTGAAGACCTGCATTGTCCCCTCCGAAAATAGAAACTCACTCGGACGCCAGTCGAGTGCTTGGCGCTTGCCAAGGGATAGACTTGTTGCAAATCGGATGTATTTCCGCAAAGCGTTCTACATCTGGTAGCGCTATTATCCACGCTTTCCACAGGCACGGCATGGCTATCTATGCATGTCCGCTTTGGGTCAGAAGCAGACATCAGAGCACGCGTCAGGAATGTCTGCTTTACCCCCAAAAGCTGACATGTTGCAGAAATAACCGTTAGCGCTACCTCCGCTCTAAACGCCCCATCCAGCCCATGATGCCAACCGCCCACTGGTTTTGGAGATGCTCATCCAAAGCCTCAAGCCGCCGATAGGTCTTCCAGTGCATGCCCTTGGGTTTTGCCGGAAAGGGGTCGTCAAGAGAGCCGGAAGCCCCGAGGCGCTCGCGAAGCTTGTGAACCCTGCTCGCCGCCCGTCCAAAGGCCGGCTCGTACTGGGACTCGTACTTCAGCCGGTAGCACCGCCGGCACCGAATTCGCGCGCCGCCATAGAGAATGCGACATCGCCGGCTGCAGGATGGGCAGAGGAACCACTTGCGGAATCCACCGAAGCTTGCACGCGTCATTGAAAACGGAATGAACTCATTGACGCCTTGCCAATCGCCGCCGTGGGGGCGCGTCCGGTAGATGAGCCGCAGCCCATCCGTCTCGACTCGATAGTCGATGAAACCTGTCTTCTGACCAAAGCGAGACCACGTCACGCTTCCGGAATAGCCAGGCCTCAAGTAGCCTTTGCGCCGCAGCCAAGCCAAATCGACAGAGTGGTGTTCGTGACACTTGCCAGCGCTGAGGCCGCCATACCGTCCTGAGCCGCGACCGCCCATGATTTTTTTTCACTCCGATTTTCCCGAAATCAATTGGGAAGTTCGCCCCTTGCCTGAGTGCAGCCGCGGCAAAACTGGTTTTTGCGAAACGAACCCATTCTTGAACTAACTGGTCTTATCCTGCTCGCCGGCCACATCGAGAGTTTTGAGCCGCCACTCCTGGGTCTCACGGAAGGCGCGTAATGCCTTGTAGAGCTGATTGTCGAGTGTCGTCTGATAGCGCGTGAAGAGCGCAAGCGTGTCAGGTGGCAGAACGAGCCGCTTGGTCCGCAGCTGGTCGGCCAACGCCAGGACGTGCGGTCTTTTCTCAGCCTTGCAGAGTTCCTCGCGACACCAGCGGGCGATGTCCCTGGCGTAGCCGGACAGGCCCTTGTCATAGTCCTTCAGGTAAGCCGCGATGTCCTCGCCGTCGTCCTCGGCATCGGATTTGAGTTGGGCGAAAAGGAGCGGTACGGCCTTCGGCAACGTCTTGAACTCGATCTCGAAGTCGAGTTCTTCGAGTGCCCCGATTTCTTCCAGGACCTTCTCACACCAGTCGGCCTGTTCGGCATCATAGGGTGCAAGGTCGTCCTCCTTGAGCTCCGCACTGAAACAAAGCCCCAGCTCGCTAGAGACCCCGCTGGCGATCTTCTTAAGTTGGCGCGCCAGGCGCATCGTTGCTGTCTCCGCCCGCACTAGCCGGCGTTGGCGCCACACGGTCACTGCGATCCGCTCGACAAGACTCAGCTCGACCGCGCCAACGGGGCGCAGCGTTGCCTCCAGATCAGCGAGCAGCTCCTGGAATTCCGCCGGATCCTCATCCTCAAGAAGCAATCGTGAGCTGAACAGACCGTGCTGTGTCGCGTTTTGACATGCGACGGCTTGGCCGTTTTTGCTCTTCGGCCCGGTGCTGTTTTTGGCATTTTCGCGGTTAGCTGTGAGTTGTCGCTCTGAAACTCCCATTGCTCTCCCTCAAACAAATCAATGGTGAGATTCTAGGCAAATAGACTGTCGCCGTCAGCTGTGCGGGGATACACACGTTTCAATCATTGACACTGAGGCACAGGCGCCATCCATGTGGTCCGTGCCTGTCATTGTTGCCACCTGTTTTACGCCTGTTGGCCGTCACGGAGTCTAACAACCTTTACTCTTTGCTCCTCGGCCCCGTTTCTGACTGGAAGTCTCTATTAGTTCGCCAGTGAGTTTGCCGTGGGGCATGTCAGGTTAAAGACGCTTCCGAAAACCCGATATTGGGGCCAAGTCGTCGAACTGCTCGACGAGGGCGCAACCGTCACTGAAATTGCGACGGCATCCGCAAGAGCCGCAGACAAAGCGCTCAGCAATGCTGCTTCAGACCCAGCGCTCAGGCATGTCGTGTGGCTGCTCACCCAGCTACCGGCCGCCGCCCGAGATCCGAACTTCGTCGATTCTCTGAATACGCTTGGTATTCACACCCGCGCTGCTCCTTCCCTGATGGGCCTCCTCGCCGGTTTCGAACGTGCGGTCGACATCGAAGCGCGCCGGAGTGGCGGGCGAACCGACCTCGGCGAGATGGCGCAGCTTGTGACCGGCCCCCACGGAGTAGTCCAGGCGGCATGTTAGTTCATGGCGGCTTCATCGGCTAGATGCTGCGTTGGCGCCGGAGCAAGCCGAGGCTGCGAAGGTGGCCACGCAGCAAGTGCTGGAATGAAGACCTCGGGTGCT
>JAAERO010000354.1 GCA_024230315.1 Hyphomicrobium sp. | reverse complement strand
GGTTTCCTCAGCGATGCTAATCAGCTGAGGGTTAGTCGGGACCTAAGGCGAATCCGAAGGGAGTAGTCGATGGACAACTGGTTAATATTCCAGTACTTCTTATAATTGCGATGGGGTGACGGAGTAGTGATAGCACCGCGTACTGACGGAATAGTACGTTAAACTGAAAAGCTATTAAATGAGTAGGCAAATCCGCTCGTTTAGGTGAATCAGGATAGTACTACAAAGCTTCGGCGGCGTAGATAGTGTGTGTAATGACTTCCAAGAAAAACCTCTAAGCTTCAGATTATAAGAACCCGTACCCCAAACCGACACAGGTGGTTGGGATGAGAATTCTAAGGTGCTCGAGTGATTCATGGCTAAGGAACTAGGCAAAATGGACCCGTAACTTCGGGAGAAGGGTCGCCCACAGCAATGTGGGCCGCAGTGAAAAGATCCAGGCGACTGTTTATCAAAAACACAGGGCTTTGCAAAATTGAAAGATGACGTATAAGGCCTGACACCTGCCCGGTGCTGGAAGGTTAAGTGGAGGGTTTAGCTTCGGCGAAGATCTGAAATGAAGCCCCAGTAAACGGCGGCCGTAACTATAACGGTCCTAAGGTAGCGAAATTCCTTGTCGGGTAAGTTCCGACCTGCACGAATGGTGCAACGATCTGGACACTGTCTCAGCCATGAGCTCGGTGAAATTGTAGTATCGGTGAAGATGCCGATTACCCGCAG
>JAAERO010000353.1 GCA_024230315.1 Hyphomicrobium sp. | reverse complement strand
CCTTGATCGTGCGTTCCGCGGCACCCTGATAGCTTTCTGATTTCTGTCTCATCGTTCACTCCTGATTGGTGACGATGAGCCAAAAACACTCCCTTATGCAAAGGCCTCAATTAGTCCCATGGGCGCTGATGTCAGACAGCCGTGCCCCACTTGCTGATTTGCAAATGCAGCCCGGCGCCGTCGTTGTAGAACCCGCGCTCGCCGCGCTTGATGATGCCTTGAACCTTGAGGGCCGTCAGTCTGTTTCGTTGGACCATGATTCCCCCTACCCACATCCCTATCTACACTTTTAACCGTGAATTTGGGTGAAGTCAAGAAAACGGCGGTAAATAAGAACGTGAGTGTTTTCAACGGCTAAGTGAACTAGGATATACCCCCGAAAGGGGATACCCCATCCGCCATATCTCAGCATCCTACGGCCGTAAATTTCCGCCGGGTTCAAAGGAGAATCAGGAATCTGGGCGCAGTCCTATCCACAGCGCTAGAGGCGCTGGGTATGAGGGTTCTCCCGGCGAGGGTTGAGCTGCCAGATCGCAAATGCGCGCACGCACCACCTGGACGTTGCAAATCATCCATCAAACCCGCGTGACACCAGTCGTGTTGAAAGGAACCGTTCTCAACGGCAAGTTGAAAGGAACCCTCTCAACGGTAAGACCCTCACGCCACGTCAGTTACCCCCGCCCCCGTGGCGAATAGGCAACCTCCAGATTCACATTTATCCCTATTGAGACTGTCACTATACGAAGCATATAACTTGAACGAGCAGCAGAGCCGTGGACAGGCAGTACCCCGATGTCTGGTGAACAAGAGCATATCCTCGATTGCGTGCCTGCTAGCCCCCAGGGCAAGGAGCATTTCCCAACTCCAGCCCTATACATCAATAGAGAGATTGATAAAGACCGTCGCGCCTCGATTGAGGCCGAGCTGAGCAACGCGGGAATTCATGGAGAACGGATTTGCGGAGTGGAGGCTCTGGCTGTGCCGCCGGCCTTCGTCAGATATTTTTTTGAGGGTGACAGGCTACATTCCAAGCTGACGCCGGGAGAAGTCGGCTGCTACGCAAGTCACCTGAAGGCGCTGAGTGTTGTCGTCGAGGGAGGCTTCGCTTGCACTCTCATTTTAGAAGACGATGCTCTCCTGACGCGAGACTTCACGCAAACGATCGATAACATCCTAGCGAATGTCCCTGAGGACTGGGACATGGTCTACCTCTGCCGCGATCCCGAACATGCTGCCAAACCGGTCACTTGCCTAAGGCAGCCTCGGATGCTTGTCCGTTATTCGCGTGTTCCGGCGACCACGACGGGCTATCTGATCAGTCGAGCCGGCGCCGAGAAATTTCTCGTCCCGCTCAAAAGATATTGGCCCGTCGACACGGACATCAGACAGCCGTGGCGTTTTAGGCTGCAGATTTACGGCGTCGTCCCGAGCATCGTGAGTGTCGCCCGATTTGAGTCCTCCATTCACGCTTTGGGTGACCACTCAAGAGGTCGTCGCGGCATTCCGATACCATCGCGACATTGTTGGACCGGGAATCCGCTTCGCACGCCGCAGGGGCTCTATTTCAACCTCAAGGCCTTAGGTCCACGTTGGTGGATGAAGGGCACCTCGAACAATGGCGCTTTTGGCTTTGTGGGTGCCGGCGGCGCGGCGTCAGGCGCGGTTGCGATGCTGGTCTGCCGCCTTCGCGGCGGCCCTTGCGTTGCCCTCAGGCCGTCTTGCAACGCCTTGGACGCAATT
>JAAERO010000352.1 GCA_024230315.1 Hyphomicrobium sp. | reverse complement strand
GGACGCATCGGATTTTGCTTCACCCGTTGGGTGCACCATTATGACCCCGCATCTATTCGCCTAAGATGCTGATGATAATATCTGAATCGGTAAGTTGGGCCTCTCTCTAACCGACTTATCTGGGCAATGCGGGTTAAGGTCCAGTCCAATTCTCAAGAGGGGTTTAGAACGTGTACGCACCACGCTTCATCTCATCAGCACTTACTCTAGCAGCCGGTCTCTTCATTGGCGGCGCCAGCACGTTCGCACACCCGCACGTGTGGGTGAGCGTCAAGGCGACGGTGCTTTATGAGAATGGCACGATGACCGGGCTTCAGAAGGCCTGGACGTTTGATGAGGCGTACACGACCATGGCCATCGAGGGGCTCGATACCAATGGTGATGGCAACTACGACCGCAAGGAGCTGGAAGAGCTCGCCAAGGTGAACATCGATGGGCTGAAGGAGTTCGGCTACTTCACCTTTGCCAAACTCGGTGATGGCAAGCTTACGTTCAAGGAGCCAGTCGACTATTGGCTGGAGTACACGGGCGGCGTCCTCACGTTGCATTTCAGATTGCCGCTGGAGAGTCCCGTGCTCGCCGAGGCGCCCGGCTTCACGTTCTCGGTGTATGACCCGAGCTTCTTCATTGCCTTTGATCTGGCCAAGGACGACCCGGTCAAGCTGGCGGCTAGTGCGCCGTCCGGCTGCAAAGCAGACGTCGCCACCCCGGCAAAAGAGGCCGAAGACACGCAGCGTCTGGGCGAGGCCTTCTTCCAGGAACTTGGTGGTGCCGATTACGGAGTCGCCGTGGCCAAAACCGTTGCAATCAGCTGCGTGAAATCATGATCGTAAGGCGCATTAGCGGCGCGATTTGAGACAGCGGTTTCCACCGTCCCGCAGCGTGCTCGATATTGTCGCTGGGAGCTCCAATGGTTACCCTGATGCTCAATACCGGCGTTCATATGGGGAATGTCGGAGGAATACTTGATGCGAATGCACAGCATATGGGCCCTTGCGGCGATTGCCGCGCTTGCGCTGGTTTCGGCCGTGCACGCCGAGGACGAGCATCGCCAGCTTGGTGCCCACGTGCACGGGCACGGCACGCTCAGCATCGCAGTCGAGGACAAACGCGTCGCGATGGAGCTCGAAGTACCGGGCATGGACCTCGTCGGCTTCGAACACGTGGCAGAGACCAAGGAGCAGAAGGTCGCGATTGAGAATGCGAAAGCCAAGCTCGCCAAGCCTCTAGCCTTGTTCAAACTTCCAGCGTCCGCAATCTGCTCCGTTTCGCAAGTGAAGGTTGCGCTTGAGGGCGGCGACGATCATGACGACGGCGACGAGGATCATGCCGAGCATGCCAATGCTAAATATGATGAGGACGAGCGCGGCGGCCACACGGAGTTTCACGTCGCCTACACGCTCGACTGCGCCAAACCGGCCAATCTGACGTCGATCGCGTTCGACTACTTCAAGGCCTTCTCTGGTGCCAACGAGCTCACCGTAAATGTCGTCACGGCCAAGGCCCAGAACACGTATGAGGTCAGCCGCGACAAGCCGGCGCTCGATCTCGGCGGCATGATGTGATGACGCAGCCTTCGACCCGAAACGAGGGCGAAGTTGCGCCCGCTGACGGGACGTCCGACATCGTCAAGATGTCGGATGTCCGCTTCCGCTGGCCGGGGCCCCGTTCATTCTCGTTGGCAATCAATGATTTCATCCTGCCCGCGCGCGAGCGCGTGCTTTTGACGGGGCCATCGGGGGCCGGCAAGTCGACATTCTTGAGCCTCCTATGCGGGATCGTTGCGCCTGAGTCGGGGCACCTTGAGGTTTTGGGCACCGACACCGCGAAGCTGTCGAACGCGGCACGCGATCACTTCCGCGCTGAGCACTTCGGCATCATCTTCCAGATGTTCAATCTGCTGCCCTATGGCTCAATCATCGACAACGTGCTGCTGCCATTGAACTTTACTGCGAAGCGCCGCGAGCGCGCCAGCCAGAAGGGATCAATCGAAGAGGAGGCTCTGCGCTTGCTGGCTAGCCTCGGTCTCGAAACCGAAGACCTCCACGGCATGTCGACAGCGAGCTTGAGCGTCGGCCAGCAGCAGCGTGTGGCGGCTGCGCGCGCCCTGATCGGCCGTCCGGAGATCATCGTGGCCGACGAGCCCACCTCTTCGCTGGACCGCGATCGCCAAGACGCTTTCTTAGATCTCCTCTTCGCAGAGGCTACCGAGGCGGGCGCGTTTGTGATTATGGTTAGCCACGAGGAGACGCTGGGCTCCCATTTCGATCGCGTGCTGCGCTTGGAGGATATTGCCGTCGCGACCAGGAGTGCTGCGGCATGATCGTACCTCGGCTCGCCCTGCAATCCTTGCTCAACCGCGCGCTGACGGCATCGCTGACCGTGCTGGCAATTGCGTTTAGCGTGATGCTGCTTTTGGGGGTCGAAAAGGTGCGCACAGGTGCGCGCCAAAGCTTCGCCGATACGATCTCCGGTACCGACTTGATTGTCGGTGCGCGAAACGGCGGCATTCAGCTGTTGCTCTATTCCGTTTTTCGTATCGGCAACGCCACCAACAATATCACCTGGAAGAGCTTGGAGGACATCGCCAAGCATCCGGACGTTGCCTGGGTCGTGCCCTTATCATTGGGTGACAGTCACCACGGCTTTCGTGTGCTGGGCACCACACCGGACTATTTCAAGCACTACAAGTACCGCCATGGCCGGCCCATCACGTTTGCTCAAGGCGAGCCATTCGATGATCTCTTCGACGCGGTGATCGGTGCCGATGTTGCTCAGGCGCTGGAATACAAGGCCGGAGATCCCATCATTGTCGCTCACGGGACCGGTTCGATCTCGTTTGTGGAGCACGAGGACAAGCCCTTCCGCGTCTCTGGCATCTTGGAAAAGACGGGCACCCCCATCGACCGGACCGTTCACGTCAGCCTTAAGGCTATCGAGGCGATCCACGTCGATTGGAAACAGGGCATCCCCATGCTGGGAGAGACAGTGTCGGCGGAAGACGTGCGTGCGATGTCGCTTAAGCCGACGGCGGTCACAGCGGCGCTCATCGGCCTCAAGTCGAAGATCGCCACCTTCAGGCTGCAACGAATGATTAATGAGTACCCGGAAGAACCTCTGTCCGCGATCATCCCAGGCCTGACGTTGCAGGAGCTTTGGCAGCTCGTGGGCACGGCGGAAACGGCGCTGTCGGTGGTCTCCGCCATGGTCGTGGCGACAGCACTTCTTGGAATGGTAACGATGATTCTCACCACGCTGAACGAACGCCGGCGCGAGATGGCGATCTTGAGATCAGTGGGTGCGCGCCCGGCTACGATCCTGGGCCTATTGGCCACAGAGGCGGGGCTGCTGACGCTAGCCGGCGTGATCCTCGGCGCAATTCTGCTCTACGCCGCCTTGGCCGTGCTCCAACCCTATGTAGACCGGGCCTATGGGTTGCACTTGAGCATCAATCCGCCGACATACCGCGAGTGGATAACTCTTGGTGCCATCGTCTTGGCGGGTTTTCTTGCCGGACTGATCCCGGCGGCGCGCGCTTACCGCCAGTCATTGGCGGACGGCATGATGGTGCGGACCTAAATAGAGGAAGAGGCAATGACGGCGGTATCGGCGGCGCGCATAGCTTTGATGTTTGTTGCGGCTTTAGTTCTCACTTTGGATGTGCGCGCAGCCGATCCGCTTTTAGAGCTCAAATGGGTGCAGCTCATGCCGCCGCGAGAGGCCGCGCCACCCAAAAAGCCCAAGCCGTTTTTCTCAGGTGCGCTACCGCGCTCTGCTGATACGGTTGCGCCTGAAGACGCGACCCCGTTGCCGCAGATCAAGGAAGGCACGTGGATGTCAATGAAGCGGCGCCAGCCCGGCGGTCACCGGCCGCCGCGCGTCGTCGAAGCGCTCAATGGCAAGCGCGTCAGTATCGGCGGCTATATCGTTCCGCTCGACTTTGATGCGACGATTGTCAAGGAGTTCTTGTTGGTGCCCTATGTTGGTGCGTGCGTCCACGTTCCCCCGCCGCCTGTCAACCAGCTTGTTTACGTCAAGACGGATAAGGGTCTCGAAATCGATGGGCTGTTCGATCCCGTCACTGTCGTGGGAACAATGAAGACCGAGACGGCGTTCACTGGGCTCGCTGATGCGGGCTACAGCATCGATGCAGAAAGCGTTGAGATTCTCACGGAGATCGATGCAGAAAGCGTTGAGATTCGCACGGAGTGAGGCGCACGGAGTCGGCCCGCCCCGTGAAGCGACGCCAATTTCTAAGTTAGAATCCGGCGCCCAATGTCCGCTTTGGGTCAAAAGCAGACATTTGAACGGGTGAACCGCCCCGGGTTTCCCGGAGGCTATTTCATTTGAGTCATGCTGCGATATCTTGGTCCTCCAAGCAAGCATAATAGTGGGCCTCGGCTTCTGCCGGTGGGATGTTGCCTATGGAGGCGAGTAGCCGGCGGTTATTG
>JAAERO010000351.1 GCA_024230315.1 Hyphomicrobium sp. | reverse complement strand
CACTCAATCTGTGACGCATTCATATATGGTGCAAATGGACTAGTGCAGGGCGCTGAGTTCAACACGACGGTTGCTCAAACTCTCATGACCCTCATGACCGTTTGTCAAGTACAGAACGAGCGGCATCCTTCACTCAATCTGTGACGCATTCATATATGGTGCAAATGGACTAGTGCAGGGCGCTGAGTTCAACACGACGGTTGCTCAAACTCAATCAACGTCTTGGGGAAACCGCGCCATAGCGCCTCGTGATGCGTCTCTGCCATTTGGATATCTCATTGATATCCATAGAGCATTCTTATGTGGCCGGACTAAAGCGGAGAGGTATGCTAAAAAGTGCTAAATTGATTTTGGCTTCCTATTATTTAGGGGAAGAAACTTTTGAACACGCGCAAACTGGCCGGCGTCGGTGGACGGCACGTAAATTGCTGTCCCGGAAAGACCGGGCAATGGTGCGCGGCACAATTTGGTGACCCAAAATGACAAAGGCGGAAATCGGCTTGGCGTTGGGAGGCGGAGCAGCGCGTGGCTGGGCCCACATCGGTGTCGTCAAAGCACTTGCCGACGCTGGGATCAAACCGGACGTTATCGTGGGGACTTCGATTGGCGCGGTTGTGGGTGCCTGCTTTGCCGCGGGTCACCTCGACGGGTTGGAAGACTTCGCTCGCGAGCTAACCCGCCGCCGTGTTTTTGGCTACCTCGACTTCAATTTTGCCGGCACGGGCCTGATCAACGGGCAGCGGCTTTGCCAGCGGCTCGTCGAGGAGCTTGGCGACCGCCATATCGAGGATTTGGAACCACGCTTTACGGCGATAGCAACCGAAATTGGCACGGGCCATGAAATCTGGTTGTCGCACGGACGCATTGTCGACGCCGTTCGCGCTTCTTATGCATTGCCCGGCGTTTTCAAGCCGGTGAAAATAAATAACCGCTGGCTGTTCGACGGGGCACTGGTCAATCCGATTCCTGTCTCAGTGTGCCGCGCCCACGGCGCCCGCTACGTCATCGCCGTCAATCTTAATTTAGACATGTGCGGCCGCGGCACGATCGTCCCGCACTTCGAGCCCGATGTTGTCGAGGCACCCCCTGAGCCCGAGCCGGAGCCTATTCTTGGCAAAAACGGCGTAGCCGTGCGCAGGCTTCTGCGGCGTCAGATTTTCGGCAAGGGTGAAACGGCTCCTGGCATCTCGACCGTCATGATGGAGGCCTTCAACATTGTGCAGGACCGCATCGCACGTTCACGTTTGGCCGGTGACCCACCCGATATGATGATCAACCCGAGGCTAAATGGGATTGGTTTATTTGATTTCCACCGCGCCGATGAACTCATCGAGCGCGGTGCAAAAGCCGCCCACCGCGAGCTTAGCGACATGACGCGCGATATCGAAGCACGCCGACGTATTTCCGACGCCAAATCAGATGCACTACAAGGCGTGTCCTAAACCCATTACGAGCAAGAGCATCGGCTGTGCCGCGTGAACTCAGCCGGTCGCGAAGTAGCCGCGCATTGCGGTCACTTCCATCTCCACCTCAGCGATGTGATTCTTAACAACGTCGCCGATTGAAATGATCCCGATCAACGCGCCTTCCTCGATCACGGGCACATGCCGGAAACGGCCTTGCGTCATCAGCTCCATCATTTCGTCGATCGTCGTCGATTTCTGACACGCGACGACTTCACGTGTCATGTGCTTGGAAGCGGAATCCTCAAGCACAGTCTCGCTGGATTTGGCGAGAGCACGGATGACGTCACGCTCCGAGATGATGCCTGCCAGTTCGCCGTTCTCGCCGACGATGACAATTGCACCGATTCTCTTCGATGCAAGAGAGGTGACGATGTCGAGCAACTTTGCGTCAGGCCTAGCGGTTGTCACCGCGCGGCCCTTCGCTTTCAAGAGTTGAGCGATATTCACGGCCCTTTCTCCCTATACGCTGCGCTATCGAAGCGAGGAACTAGGTTGCGCGCACGTTTCCCTTTAAGAGAACACAACGTCATGCAGTCCCGGCGTGCGACACACAGACCTTTGTCTTGACCAGGAACATCAGGGGACGTCCCCGGTCGCTTATGGTGATGCAATCGTGAATAGGACGCAAGTCCTCAATGAAGAGCTTGCTTGTCCAGTGAATGAACTTTTTGTTTTGGCTCAAAGAAACCAAATGCAAAGAGGCCCGCAAAATACCCGCCAAGATGGGCTTCCCAGGCGACTCCGCCCGCAGCAACGCGGCCAAACCCAACCATAGCCAATACATTCATAAGGATGAATATTCCACTTACGGCTAACACGCGCCGGTCATTGAGTATCTGCGAGATGGACATTAGCGGTACCCGCTGCGGTGCTTCCCGCAGCATCCACACCCCCCCGTGGTCGAGCGAGCTGAATAGAAATCGCATGGTTCCGCCCATGAGACCGGATATCGCACCGGAGGCACCGACAACTGGGGCCATTAACCCTGGATTAAGGATCAAGAATGTAAGGGCGCCCGCCACAGCACAGAACGCAAAGAATAACAGGAAGCGGATTGCCCCGATCCGCATGGCGACAGCCCCGCCGAACACAACAAGCCAAGCAGCATTGAACATGAGGTGAGCCAGGTCACCATGCACGAGCGTGTGCGTCAAAAACGAGGTTGCCGCGGCGATCGGGCCGCCGGGTAGCGCTTCTGCAAATCCGGCATAGCGCGCGGGGATGAAAGCCAGCGTAAGCGTTAGCCAGTTTTCCCAACCCTCAGGTAAGAGGATAAGGACCACATGAACGCCAACCAACAGTGCCGCAACGGCCACCACAACTCTCGGCACATTAAACATGGGTTGGTGCTGGCTCACGGTCTCTCCCATTGGCACGAATATGAAGCCGCTCTAGCGAATGTGTCCGGCGTCGAGGTACCGCGGCTACGGCAAGTTAACAACGATCTGCGGCTCTAGCCACAATCTTGAAACCCGCTGAAGGCCACACGCCTGCGTGATGGCACGAATGCTGCTGCGTGAAGTGTCGTCAGAGGGATGACAGAGGCAGAGTGTGTCGATTCGAAACACCAGTCGACGCTTATCAATGCGCCCGGCGCGCGTCTTGGGAGGGCTTTGTTGCAGTCTGATACCATGAAACATAAGACAAGCGAGAAGCTCTACCAGTATTGGAACCATGTGCGCGGGGAGCGCTCGGCGCCAAATCGATTTGAGATAGAGCCATCAAAGATCGCTGGCATCTTGCCAACCACGTTCATCCTGGAGCGGCAAAGCGCCGAGGTTTACCGGTTCCGTCTGGCCGGCACACGCATGTGCGAGATTTTCGGGAAAGAGCTGCGCGGCACCGACTTCCTGGAGGGTTGGGCAACAGATGATCGCCCTCTAATGACCCGCAATCTTTCCATCCTCACCAACCAAGCTGCGACAGCGCTCATCCGCTTCCAAGCAACCGCAAGAGATGAACAAGCGATTGAGTTCGAACTGCTGCTGCTCCCCCTGTGTCACACGAAGAAAAAGATCGACCGGATTCTGGGTTGCTGTTCCCCCCTCGATAGTCCGGGCTGGCTTGGCGACAAGCCGCTCTTGAGCAAACGCCTGATGGCCAATGAGCTTGTTTGGCCCAGTCTCAATCCTCAAACCTCGACGCCCGACATGCCGGTCGACTCCCCGGTGGATGCTTCCAACGGCAACGCGCGCATCGTCCGTTTTGCGCAACGACAGTTTGTCGTCCATGAGGGCGGGCTCAGCCGGAATTCTGGCAAAGAGATCTAACCCCAGGCCCCCACTCCCTCCATCTCGTACCGTCAAGTTGGCTATGCCTTTTGAGGCTCCTCCTTCGCGCCTATTCGAAATTGCTGCGTTGATTAGCCCTTCTTTAACGGGCTGCCTGCATAGTTCGACAAAGAACAGAGCCTCCAGCGTACGCGTCTAGCCCTGGCTCGCTAATCGCGCAGGCCGCACACCGCGGCCCATTCGCAGGAACGGCTTATGTCTACGAGTTTGGCGCCATCGGCGCGACGCCGACTGAATGCTGCGGCCCTCGGTAGGCCCGATAGCCTCCCTCACGCGAGAACTGCATTCGCATGCAACGGCCAATCCATGCGGGCGCTTAAGCACACATCCTCCCTCCCCGTCCCTGCATCCAACGCCGCGCGCATCACTGAATCCAGCGCGGCAATCGCCGCCCGGAGGCCATTGAGAAATTCACGCGGCGAGCTCGTTCGCCGCCAAAGCAGAAGTACTGATCTGTCATTTGTCAACGCGCGGTCGGGGAGTCTAACAACTTCATAATATTTGTCACCGAACGGTGGCGCGCATCCAAATTAAGAGGTGCGAAGAAAACCCTAAAGACTGCCGCCACTTTTGGTTTAATTCCTGGTTCTTGGCTTCAGAGTAAAATGAGCACTGTCGGATATGTTTAGAGCAAGGAGTAACGGGGTCGTTTGTCATGCAGCGGATTTGGTATAGCGCAGTTTTACTTGTTGGAAGCCTCTTGGTCTCAACCGGGGCAACCGGACAGGAAGTCTCCGCCTATCGTTCGGTCGATCGATCGACGGTGCGCGCGCCTGCCTTCATGCGCATTTATGGGCCTGCGTCCCCGCCGCACGGTTTCGTTCGCTTCTGCGAAAAGCGGCCTGAGGAATGCAGCGGAGACGGCGGCCCGGAAAACCGCTTTTACGCCAGCTCAGACCGGCTCAGCGAGCTCGACGCCATCAATCGACTGATCAACCAAGCAATCGCGCCCGCCACCGACTTGGAAGTGTACGGGGTCAAAGAACATTGGACGCTGCCTAGTACGCGCGGCGACTGCGAAGATTACGCGCTCCTGAAGCGGCGCATGCTGATCGCCCGCGGGTGGCCGGTGAGCTCGCTGCTGTTGACGGTTGTGCGCGACGAGAAGGGTGACGGGCATGCGGTCTTGACCGCTCGCACACTGCAAGGCGATTTCATTCTCGACAATAAGTTTGAGGACATTCGCCTTTGGACCCGGGCACCCTATGAGTTCGTGATGCGCCAGTCCTATCTCAACCCGCAGGTTTGGGTGGCGCTGGATGCGCGGCACACACCAGTTTCAACCGCTCTTTCTGGTGTGCAGAATAGACGCTGATGCTTTTTCAGCCTTCGCGCTACGCATGGATCACGTCTGGGGCTTGAGGCCCGTTGCATGCCGCTTCCAATTCTTGACGTATCGGCCGGCTGCGCCCCCAAATCGTGCCACGTCCTCATCGGTCAATTGACGCACGATCTTTCCCGGTGAGCCGAGCACCATTGAACGTGGCGGGATCTCCTTGCCCTCGGGAATAAGCGTGTTGGCCCCGATGAGGCATTCCTCGCCGATCGTCGACCCATTGAGGATGATGGACCCGATTCCGATCAGGCTCGCACGGCCGATGGTGCAGCCGTGCAGCATAACCATGTGACCGATGGAGCAATCGGGCCCGATTGTGAGGGGAAAACCTGGATCGGTGTGCAGCACGCACGCTTCCTGGATATTGGAGCGTGCGCCAACGCGGATCGGCTCATTGTCGCCGCGCAAGATGCTACCGAACCAGACGCTCGCATCCTCCTCGATGACGACCTTACCAATGACAATGGCGTTGGGCGCGACCCAGTAACGGCCTTCGCCAGGCGTCTGCGCACGTACGCCGTCGAGCTCGTAGAGCGCCATGGCTTGCCTCTATCCCCTGCGGTCCCGCCTTAGACCTCTGCAAGATCGAGATCGAGGATTGCCATTTGGAACTGGTAGGAGATCTCGCCGTCTTCGTCCTCGCGGAACAGCACGGCAATAAATTCATCGCCGATGAAGACTTCAGCAGAGTCCGTCTTCTTCGGTCGTGCACGCACTTCCAGTTTAGCCGTACCAAATGTTTTGCGCAGATACGTCTGCAGCCGGGCCAATTCTTCCCTATCCATTCTTAGATTCTCCTGAGCGCGCCGTGCGCCGTAACTGCGCTTAAAGCAGATCTCATAGGCCGCCGAAGTCGTCGACCCACGTCTGCTCCATATCCAAAGCAGGCTCAGCGGAGCCCGCCGATCCGACTACCTTCGCCGGCACACCCGCCACCGTCACATGCGCAGGGACATCATTGAGAACGACACTACCCGCCGCAATGCGTGAGCCTTCACCCACCGTGATATTGCCAAGTATCTTTGCCCCCGCGCCGATGAGTACATTCTCGCCGATCTTGGGATGGCGATCACCTGTCTCCTTGCCGCTGCCGCCAAGCGTGACGGCATGCAAGAAGGAGCAATTGTCGTCGACCACGGCCGTCTCACCAACGACGAAGCCGTGTGCATGATCGAGCATGATGCCCTGGCCAAACTTTGCGGCGGGGTGGATGTCTGTGCTGAACATATGCGCACTCTGGCTCTGCAAATAGAGTGCGAAGTCATGCCGCCCATTATTCCAAAGCTCATGGGCAAATCGGTATGTGACGAGCGCATGGAACCCCTTGTAGTAAAGCAGCGGCTCCAGATACCGTTTGCAAGCAGGGTCACGATCGAAGACTGCGGCCAGATCCGCACGAAACACCTCGCCGAGATACTGGTGTCCTGACAGCACACCCTGGAATGTCTGATTAAGGAGCACGGCATCGACGTCGGCATGTTGTATGCGCTGGGCTAGCCGGTGGCAAATTGCATCCTCCAGCCGATCGTGATTCAGCGCGGTGGCGAAGATGAAACTGCCAAGCGTCGGTTCAGCCGTCATGGCTGTTTTGGCTTCCTTGCGGATCTCCGACCAGATTGGGTCCAAAGCCTTGACCTTTCCAGCAGGCGCCGAGCGTGTCCTGGTTTCCATGATGTAACTCCTAAGCCTTCTGCTCAAGGTTGTAGCGGAGGTCTATTTGACCTCGTGGCTTTGACTCCGACCGGCCTACAAAGATGGCACTGCCACGTCAACGCCTACTAACCAATAGGCCTCTATACGGTCCGCAGAACACCTATTCGAGTCCGCCTCCTGGCCCAATTGCCAGATGTGCTTAAAGCGCGCTCTATAAATTGGAAAAGTCACTTAAGGGCACCTCGAACAATGGCGCTTTTGGCTTTGTGGGTGCCGGCGGCGCGGCGTCAGGCGCGGTTGCGATGCTGGTTGCCGCCTTCGCGGCGGCCTTTGCGTTGCCCTCAGGGCCGTCTTGCAACGCCTTGGACGCAATTG
>JAAERO010000350.1 GCA_024230315.1 Hyphomicrobium sp. | reverse complement strand
TTTGCCGCCGCCCGCTGGAAGCCGATACTGCGCACGATGCGCCCGCCCGGTGCCGTCTCCTGGGCACCGAAGATGTGCTCGACACGCGCATGGATCGGCGAATGGGATGTTTTTCGAGGTGCCCAAATGATAATAATAGTGATCTCGGCATGTCTGATAGCAGATACCAGCGTGTGTAAGGACCATCGGGTGCCCTTGTTGCGCAACGTCGACCCTAATCAGTGCGTGCAAAGTGCGCTGCCTCACTTCTCGCGTTGGGCAGCACGAACCCTGACTGGACGATCAAGCGCCGGCGCTGCACGACGGCCAGTGTCGAAGATCTATGAGCGGATTGCCCGTCGGACGGTGGAGAAATCCCGCTGATCTCGAGCACAAATTTTTGACGTATCGCACGGCCGAAGTCCTTGTAGCCGTTTGCCAGGAGCACAAATGATCCAGGGCCGCCTTTGACGTTTTTGCGATACCAGTCTTCAAGAGACGACGTGCGTCGCTGCTGCGGAATATAGGAATCAACAGGGGGTGCTGATTGCCCCTGCGCCCTCTCCAAGATGGGAAGTCCATTGACAGTGACGCCCCACTTCACCAGCTCGTCACGCGCTACATCGATCGGCTCCTCCGCATTACAGTTGTCGGGACCGTCGCCTGACACGTCGAGCACGATCTTGGTCGCTTGAGCCGGCACCTGCGGCACAATCTTGTCGGACACGTTGCGCATCATGCGCGCCATGCACGTAAACTCCCCGTCTTGACGAGGGAGCTTGCGCACACGCGCTGCTGTTGCTCGCGCTTCTTCGGCATTCGTGATCCGCATCCACGGTAAGGTGAACTTCGGACGGTCCGCCCAAGTCACCATGGAGAACAGAATTCCGCCCTTCGCGCCGCCGATGATCCCCTCAATTACGGCCGGGTCCTCAAGCGCCTGGGCGATGCCTTCCATCTGCAGTCGATAGCGGTTGTCGTCGACCGAATTCGACACGTCGACCGCGACGATAAGGGCAGTATCGACCGCCGCACCGTCCTGAGCGGCGGCGATGCCTGCGCCAAATAGTGCGGAAAGTAGAGTCACTGCGGCTGCTGCCGATATGTTTCGCAACCCCGCGCGGCCAGTCTTACTTTTGCTTCTTCGCAACATGCTGCCCATGGCCCGTGCTGATTTATGGTTTCACTCTTTGCAGTAGAATACGGCAAGAAAGGTGGACTGGGCCACCGGAACGAAAGTCCGGTGTTGCCGCACCTCATTCGCATTGCGATTGTCTTTAGGGCACCTCGAACAATGGCGCCTTTGGCTTTGTGGGTGCCGGCGGCGCGGCGTCAGGCGCGGTTGCGATGCTGGTCTGCCGCCTTGGCGGCGGCCTTTGCGTTGCCCTCAGGCCGTCTTGCAACGCCTTGGACGCAATTG
>JAAERO010000349.1 GCA_024230315.1 Hyphomicrobium sp. | reverse complement strand
GGGACGCATCGGATTTTGCTTCACCCGTTGGGTGCACCATTATGACCCCGCATCTATTCGCCTAAGATGCTGATGATAATATCTGAATCGGTAAGTTGGGCCTCTCTCTAACCGACTTATCTGGGCAATGCGGGCTAAATCAAAAATGTAGAAACTGATTCACGCTTAGCGGCGACCGAACAGGCGTTCGATATCGGTGAGCTTCAACTCCACGTACGTTGGCCGCCCATGGTTGCATTGCCCCGAATACGGCGTCGCCTCCATGTCGCGCAGCAGTGCGTTCATTTCCTGCGCCGTCAGGCGCCGCCCGGCGCGTACACTGCCATAACAGGCAAGCGTCGCACACACCGCCTCCAGACGCTCTTTCAGCGCCAAGCCTTCGCCGTCGCCGGTGATGTCAGATGCGAGATCCTTGACCAGGCCCGTAACGTCAGTCTCGCCCAGAAGTGCGGGAACCTCGCGCACAGCGACCGCCCCCGCACCGAAGGGCTCCAGAACGAGACCCAGTTCGGCCAGCTCCTCGGCCTTGTCGCCGAGTGCGGCGGCTTCCTCATCTGACAGCTCGATGACCGCCGGAATGAGCAACCCCTGCCGCGCCACACCACCGGCAGCCAGCATCGCCTTCATGCGCTCGTAGACGAGGCGCTCGTGCGCCGCATGCTGATCGACGATGATGACGGAGTCGCGCGTCTGGGCGACAATATAAGTCTCGTGCAACTGCGCCCGTGCAGCACCAAGCGGCCGATCGAGGCATTCTTCGGCGACAGGTTCAACACTGGCGCTCGTGTCAGCACTCGGACTCGCGAAGGCTTCGAACGGCGCCTGCATGGCTTCTGCGAGGCCGTGCGAAATGTTCGGGGCCGCGTTGGAGTAGGTTGGCGCGCGTCCAACCGGCCGCTCAAACGGCACGATGTTGGGCTTGAGCTCCGCTAGGGTCGCTGCCCCGCCACCGGCCGAGGCGCGGTGCCCAGCGGCATGTAGCGCGGCAGCGAGTGCGTTGACGATCAACGAGCGCACGCGACCCGCATCGCGGAAGCGCACCTCGAGCTTGGCGGGGTGCACATTGACGTCGACCTCCGCGGGCGGAAGCGTGACGAAGAGCGCCAGTAGCGGGTGCCGGCCGCGCGGGATCAGGTCGCCGTAGGCACCGCGCACGGCACCGATCAGCAGCTTGTCTTTGACCGGCCGCCCGTTGACGAACAGGAACTGTTGGACGGTGTTGGGCCGGTGCAGCGTCGGCAGGCCAGCAAAACCTGAGACAGAAACCGTTTCGCGCGCACCCGCTATAGCGAGCGCATCGGCCATAAACTCGCGGCCCATGATGCGCCCTAGCCGTTTGAGAAGGCCCTCAGGACCCGCATCTTCGCGCGGCAAGCGCAAGCCCGTGCGTTCTCCGGTAGCTACAGCGAAACCCACATCGGCGTGCGCCATGGCAAGCCGCTTCACCACGTCCGAAACCGCCTGGTTCTCGGCACGTTCAGATTTCATAAATTTGAGCCGCGCGGGAACGTTCGCGAAGAGATCGCGCACCTCGACACGCGTGCCCGTGTTGCCAGCCGCGGGCTTGGGACCCTCCTTCGCGCCGCGATCGACGACGATGGAAAAGGCATCCTCCGCGCCGTGCGCACGCGATAAAATCTCAAGCTGGGCAATCGCGCCAATCGAGGGGAGTGCCTCGCCGCGAAATCCCAGCGTTTGGATCGCAAAGAGGTCATCCTCAGAAAGCTTGGAGGTGGCGTGCCGCTCGACGCAAAGGACGAGATCTTGGCGGTTCATACCTGAACCGTTGTCGCTCACGCGGATAAGCGCCAGCCCGCCCGAAACGGTGACCACTTCAATCTCGGTTGCGCCCGCGTCGATCGCATTCTCGACGAGTTCTTTGACGACGCTGGCCGGGCGCTCGACAACCTCGCCAGCGGCGATTCGATTGACGGTCTCCGGCGAAAGCTGGCGGATCTCCATGGCTGCCCTCCCTTATTCCGACACAGGCTAGCGCATCCGGCGATTCGCCGTCAGCGACGGCTGTGTATAGCGCTGTTGCGCCGCCATTTTGCAGGGACTTTGCAAGCGGAGGCAGAAGCCTATCTAGCCCTCTTTGGCTTCCTTAAGGGTCGGCTTGCCGACGATCGTCACAATAAGGTCGTCGGTTTCCAAGAGGCGCTTGGCCACACGCTTCACGTCATCGAGCGTCACCGCGGCCATCATGTCGTTGCGATTGTCGATGTACTCAGGTCCGAAGTCGTCCATGCGCAGCCCAAGAAGCTGCGAGGCGATTTTGGCGTTGGTATCGAAGCGCAGTGGATAGGAGCCAATCAGATATTTCTTGGCGTTGTCGAGTTCAGTCTGTGTGGGGCCGTTTTCGGCCATCTGCTTGAATTCTTCGCGAATGACGTCGAGCGACTCGCCAATCGCCTCGTTACGCGTCGCCACGCTGCCGTAGAAAATCGACGTGTGCTGATAGGGATAGACGTACGTGTAGACTGAGTAGGCTAGGCCGCGCTTCTCGCGCACCTCCTCCATAAGCTTGGAGACAAATCCTCCGCCACCCAGAATATGATTGAGCACGAATGTGGGGATGAAGTCGGGGTCCTTGCGCTCCATGGCGCCCAATCCGAAGACCGCCACCGACTGCGGCACATTCATCTCCACCACCTTCTCCCGGCCTCCGGCGACGGGGCTCGTCTTCGAGACGGCGACAAGATCAGCAGTGGCTGGGAGATCGCCGAAGACCTCGTCAAGCAGCGCACCGAGCTGTTCGGCAGTGATGTCGCCAACGGCGACCACCTTCAGCGTATCCTTGGCAAAAGTGTGCTTGCGATACCCCTCCAAATCATCGCCCGTGATCTTGGCAACCGTCTCCTCGGTGCCGGCAGAGGGGCGAGCATAAGGATGGCCCTCAAAGGCAACCGCGTACCATTCGTTGAGCGCGACTTTTTCGGGATTGCGGGCCGCATAGGCCAGGGCCGCCTGTAACTGCTGGCGGATGCGCTCCACCGCATCCGTATCGAAACGCGGATTGTTGATGGCGAGCTTCAAGAGCTTGGCGGCCTCGTCACGGTTGGCCGTAAGCGTCTCGAAATTCCCGTAAAACGCGTCCTTGGAATCCTCGTAGCGCATGCGCATGGAGATCTCCTCCATGCGCTCCTGAAACTCCCTGGACTTCAGATCGCCTGCGCCCTCATCCAACATCGCGGAGAGAAAATTAGCTAGACCTTCGTTGCCGGTAGGATCTTGCGAACTCCCACCCTCGAAGGCAAAGCGCATGGCCATCATGGGCACGGCATGCTCCTCGACAAGCCAGGCCTCGATGCCGCCGGGACTCTTTATGGTTTGGATTTTCATAGCGTGTGCAGGCCCGCTGAGCGTGGTGATAATGGCGAAGATCAAGGCGGCAAGCGGCACTGCCATCAAAGCCCGCAGTTGCGCGGGCCTTGCGCCGAACCAACGATTAAGGATCATGGCATGACCTTTGGACAATAGGATTCACGAGCGCGTGTGGATGGCTGGCTGCTTGACTTTTTTGCCTCCATCACCTTGGCCTTGTGCTGCCTCGGGCAGAAGCCAACCGGTGACTGAGCGGCGTATGTCGAGATACCTGGCTGCTGCCTTTTGCACGTCCTCAAGCGTGACTTTTGAGATCGCATCCGGCCAGCTTTCGATGTCGTTGACCGAGCGCCCGACCGTCAGCCCCCATCCGTAGCGGCGCGCTAATCTGGCCTGATTGTCGCTGTCGTAGATGAAGTTGGCGAGAAATGTCTTCTTGGCGCGCTCAAGCTCGGCTGCCGTAACGCCATTGGCGCGCACGTCATCCAGCACCTCGTCGACCTTCGCCTCGATATCGTCAAGGTCGACGCCGTCCGCGGCCACGGCGTAGATCGAAACGGCACCACTATCGAGACCCCATCCAGCGTAGTCGCCGCCGCACATCGCCGCGATCTTCTCATCAACGACCAGTTTCTTGTAAAGTCTGCTCGTCGCACCACCGGCAACTATTTTGAACAGCAGATCGAGCGCTTCGGCCTCACCGGGTTCCGCCGTCACGTAGCTCGGCAAGACGTAGTAGCGGTGGAAGGACGCATTGCCGGCGCGCGGGTCCTTGTACTCCAGCCGGCGCGCGGCGATGTAGGGCGGCTCCGTGGGACGTTCACGATGATTGACGTCGGGGTTCGCTGGAATCTTGCCGTAGGTCTCTTCGGCAAGCTTTTTGACTTCCTCGGTCGTAACGTCGCCAGCCACCACGAGTATTGAATTGTTGGGCGCATAGTAGTGCTTGTAGAAGCGCATCGCGTCCTCGCGCGATAGTTTCTTCATCTCGTGTCCCCAACCGATGACGGGAATGCCATAAGGATGCGACCGGTAAAGTGTGGCGGACATCTGCTCATCAAGCAACGCGGTGGGGTTGTTTTCGATGCGCGCGCGGCGCTCCTCCATAATCACGTTGCGCTCCATGAGCACTTCGTTCTCGGTCAGCCGCAAATTGACCATGCGATCGGCTTCCATCTCCATCAGCGTCCCCAAGCGCTCCTTGGCAATGCGCTGGTGATATGACGTTGCATCCTGGCCAGTGAAGGCGTTGCCCTGACCACCAAGCCGGGAAATGATCTTAGAGAATTCACCGATCGCGATCTTTTCGGTCGACTTGAACATCAAGTGCTCAAGAAAATGCGCGATGCCCGAGACGCCCTTGGGCTCATCCGCGGCACCGACCTTGTACCAGACCATGTGCGTGACAACGGGTGCGCGGTGGTCGGGAATCACGACCACTTGCATGCCATTGGATAACGTAAACTCACTGGCGCGCGTCTGCGCTTGAGCGGGAACGGTCTGTAGCGTTGAAGCGAGCATCATTAGAAGTGCCATTGAAGGGGTTGAAAGGCGGCAGTAGCCGAATTTGTGCATCGATCAAACCTCGATCCGGTGGACCTGAGCGCTACGCGCAGGACGCCGCCACACCCCATTCTGTGAACCGACCGTCCCAGGATGCCTTAGTAGGACATGGACGGTTACCGATGGAGAGGTGCGCCGCTTCGGCCTGCAAACACCGTTATTACGGCACATTTTTGCATTCGACCCCGCCTTGTCAAATGACAACGAGTTCATCTCCCAACCCATGGTTACTCGCATCGGCGGATACACCCGGCCTGCAATCGGCGACGAATCGGCCAGCGGTGGGCACGCTTGACCTTCTAAATACCGCCACCATATGTTTTTACACAGGCCTGGTGCCCATGAACGGGGTTGGGCGTGCGCAGGGGCCATCGATCGGCCCTGCCACTCAAAAAGAAGAAGGTCGCTTAACGAAAGGGCTTTCGACGCATGACACGCCTATCAGTGCTCTCAAACCCTTTGCTATTGGGCTTTGAAGAGATGGAACGCCTGGTCGCCCGTGCCAATAAAGGCGCAGGAGACGGCTACCCGCCCTACAATATCGAGCGCGTTACCAACGCAGGCGGCGAAACAGACCGGCTGCGCATCACGCTCGCGGTGGCTGGTTTTACGCGCGATCAACTCGAGGTCACGTTGGAAGATCATCAGCTTACCGTCCGCGGTAAACAACATGAGGAAAAGTCTCGAGAGTTTCTTTACCGTGGGATTGCTGCGCGTCAATTCACACGCACATTCGTGCTCGCAGAGGGAATCGAGGTAAAATTGGCCGACTTGTCGAATGGTCTGCTCGCAATCGACCTGAAGCGCCTGGAGCCAGAACGCTCGATGCGGACGATTGAGATCGGCGACAGAAAATCGCGTTCGTAGTCGTTATCCGAGAGAGACTCTGGTTACGCGTGTTGCTAAGGGGTCGGCGCCCCGAGGGATCTGGAAATTGCGGCTACCGCACCCAGATCAAAGATGTGGACGCGCCGGGGGCCCCACTTGAAGGAGACGAAGCGTCATGACCGAATTCGAGAAGATGACAGACAAGCGCATTGCCATGACTGAGGGCGAGTTTGCTACTCTCGGTGGCGGCGTCGTTGCGTACATCAAGACACTGACTTCAGACGAAGCCAGCCGTATGTTCCCTGCTGTCAAGGGGTTGCCTGAAGGCATCAGCCTCTTCTCGCTCCATGCAGCTGACGGCACGCCGCTGGCGCTTACCGACACGAAGCAGGCAGCTATCGGTCATGCGATTGATGACGACTTGCAGGTCGCGAGCGTGCACTGAGGCGCGGCAGCAATGTACAGATGTTGCGTCTTGGGGCCTCGCTTTACCGGTGGGGCCTTTGTTGCGTCTGGTGCCTGCGTCTTAGCTGCGGTAGGCCGCGAATTGGCCGCGCGGGCGAAAGCGCTCCAAATAGGTAGGCACGATCGCCCCAACGCCATGGGGCCGCGTTATGCCAAGGGCCGCAATAGTGCGCCTCTCCGACTTTGCTCGTTCGCTGACGATGTTGTCTTGCTCCAACAAGCGCACCTGATCGTAGGTAATCGGTCGCCAGCTGTTCGGCAACGGCCAGGTCAAGATCGCTTGCAGCTTGGCTAGCCAAAACGGTAACGGCATGTAGGCGCGCGGTCGTTCAGCCCACTCTTGCACCAGATCCAGGAGCTCGCGGAAGCTGAACAGCTCAGAACCTCCGATCTCGTAGACGGTGCCCGGCTTGCCCGCCCCGTCGACGGCGGCTGCGACAGCTGCTCCCAGATCCCCAACAAAAACCGGTTGAAACCGCGTCTTGCCGCCACCAATCAGCGGCAGGAATGGCGAGATCCGTGCCATGCCCGCAAAGCGATTGAAGAACTCGTCCTCCGGACCGAACACGACAGAGGGACGTAAAATAATCGCGTCGGGAAACTCTTCCAGCACCGCTGCTTCGCCCTCCCCCTTCGTGCGCGCATAGCGCGAAGACGATTTGGGATCGGCGCCGATGGCCGAGATGTGAACAAGCCTCTTAACGCCCGCCTCGCGGGCTGCCTTGGCGATGGCGCGCGCTCCAAATACGTGGAGGGCGCGATAACTCTGATGGCCGCTGCTCACCAGCACACCAACGGCATTGACCACGACCCGCGCTCCCTTCATCGCGTGCGCTACAGATTCAGGATAGCGAATGTTTGCCTGCACCGGGAAGATCTGGCCAACGCTGCCAGAGGGCTGCAGGAAAACCGCCGAATCGGGGCGGCGCACGGCGGCACGCGCGCGCCAACCATTCTTTGCCATCGCAGCCACAGCATATCGGCCTACAAAGCCCGATCCGCCAAAGACGGTTGCCAACCCCTTGTCGTCGAGACGATCCGACATCTCGCGCTCCCTATCGCTCAAACCCAACCTCTGAAGAAACAAGGCATACACGAGCGTTGGCAGCCCTGTGAAGCCAGACAGGGCGCAATTGACAAGAAGGGCGGTGCTCTCTAACTCATCGCGTTCGTGCCCAGGTGGCGGAATTGGTAGACGCACCAGCTTCAGGTGCTGGCGCTCGCAAGGGTGTGGAGGTTCGAGTCCTCTCCTGGGCACCAGTCCCCTCTCAAAACCAAATAATTTCAACGCATTAAGAAAAGTGGGACACCGCTGGGCTTCGAAAGTGGGACACTTATGGGCACCTCGAACAATGGCGCTTTTGGCTTTGTGGGTGCCGGCGGCGCGGCGTCAGGCGCGGTTGCGATGCTGGTCTGCCCGCCTTGGCGGCGGCCTTTGCGTTGCCCTCAGGCCGTCTTGCAACGCCTTGGACGCAATTG
>JAAERO010000348.1 GCA_024230315.1 Hyphomicrobium sp. | reverse complement strand
CTCGTCTATAACATGCGCCGTATGGTGAGCCTGGAACGAATGGCGGCTACCTGACGCCCCAATTGCGTCCAAGGCGTTGCAAGACGGCCTGAGGGCAACGCAAAGGCCGCCGCGAAGGCGGCAGACCAGCATCGCAACCGCTCCTGACGCCGCGCCGCCGGCACCCACAAAGCCAAAGGCGCCATTGTTCGAGGTGCCCTTTAGAGCGTTCTTCTTCTGGCCGTAGTCGTTGAGAATCTGTGCCAGCCCCGACAGTGCCCTGAAGTGGTTTGGCTCCAGCGCCAGGACGCGGCGTAGGTCGCCCAGCGCACTCCCGTTTCGATCTTGCAGGTAATAGATGTAAGCGCGGCGGTTCCACCCTTCCGCGTAGCCGGGAGCTAGTTCAACGACGGCATCAAGCAGGCGCAGGGCAAGCTCCATACGCTTTTCGTTGATCGCCTTCAACGACCGCGCCATCAGTACGGCGATCGTGTCGCTTTCGGTTTGCAGCCACAGTTGCTCGATCGCTTTCGCAAGCGCGCCAGCGCGCGCTGGATCGGGCGCCTTGGCAAGTTGCGCGTAAAGTTCCTCAAGCTGCGCGCCCTGATCTTGCAGGGACTCTGGCTCGGTCTGCTTCTTATTCTCGGGGTTGGGTTCCACGAGCTGCGGGCTTGGCAGCTTTGGCGCTTCCTGCTGTGGAGCAGGTGCACCCTGGGCATGCGCGTGCGTCAACGCCGGCGCGGAGAGCGCAAGGCCCAAGACCACGGGGAGGATGAGGAGTTTGTCATGCATCCTTTATGAATAGGATGCCGGCCGGCGGCCGTCAAAGCCCTCTGCGCGTCGGGGTGCCTCAGCCCTGTCGCGCCTTGAAGCGCCGCTGGACCTTGTTGATAACGTAGAGCCGCCCTTTCCGACGAACCAGGCGATTGTCGCGATGGCGCGCACGGAGCGACTTCAAGGAATTCCTGACTTTCATTTTGGTATCAATTTAGCCTATTCAGATGGTGGGCGCGACAGGGATCGAACCTGTGACCCCTACGATGTCAACGTAGTGCTCTACCGCTGAGCTACGCGCCCTAGAGAGCGTGGTTCTAGGCGGCCTGCGTTGCTGCGGTCAAGCACGGACACGCCTCAAGCGTCCAAGAGCCGGTCGACTTCGCGCACCAAATCCTTCAAATGGAAAGGCTTGGAAAGCACACGTGCGTCCTTGGGCGCGGCGGTGTCGCTATTGAGAACCACAGCCGCAAACCCAGTTATGAACATGATCTTGAGCTCAGGATCGAGTTCGCTGGCCCGGCGCACCAGCTCGATCCCATCCATTTTCGGCATGACGATATCTGTGAGCAGCAAGGTAAAGGGGTCGGTCTTCAAACGCTCGAAGGCCTCCTCCCCATTGGCGTAGGCGATGACGTCGTAGCCGGCCTTCTCAAGTGCGCGGACAAGAAAGCCACGCATGGATTCGTCGTCTTCGGCCAGTAGAATTCGGGGTACGATGAGTCTGGAGGGATTGAGTGTCATGAGGGCTCTTGTGACTAAATCCGTTGGTTGCGGTACGCGACGCTCACATTAGAGCCGAATCTGGTGCCCGTAAGGTAAACGAAGAGTTGATGAATCCTTTATCGCTGGTGCACCAGCCAACACAGCACGGTTCACAAGCCCAGGTCAGCAACATTCTTCTATCTTGATGGACATATTGAGACCAGGTTGGCACAGTGAGCAAGGGGCCGAGTGCTTCGCATGCCTTGCGACCTTGTCCCCGTTCGGCTCAAGTCCGAGCAATAGCCGTTAGCAACTGCATTTAGCGACTGCAAAACGCATGCCTACGCGCGACCATGCATCCGTCCCCTCTGAACTGCTCCCGCCGTTCATCGTGCACGAGCCACAGCCGCAGGCGGCGCCATTCGTATTTTGCTCACCCCATTCGGGCAACACGTACCCGCGCGACTTCCTTAAGCAGTCGTGTCTCACGCCGTTATCGCTGAGAAAATCGGAAGACTGCTACGTTGACAAACTTTTCCAGCCTGCCGCCGCGGAAGGCGCTCCCCTCATCGCGGCGCGCTTTCCCCGCGCGTTTCTGGACGTCAATCGTGAGCCCTACGAGCTCGACCCGGAGCTCTTCATCGAGCCCCTGCCCGATTACGCAAATGCACAATCGGTGCGGGTTGCCGGCGGTTTAGGCACTATTGCCCGCATTGTCGCCGATGGAGAGGAGATCTACCCCAACAAATTGCCGCTCGCCTCTGGGCTGCGCCGGGTGGAGCAGCTCTATATTCCCTTCCATGCCGCGCTTGCCGGGCTCATAGAGCAGACGCGGCACCGGTTCGGTTATGCAATCCTCATCGATTGTCACTCGATGCCGTCCGCATCTATGGCACCAGCAGGGGGACCACGGCCCGATATCGTGCTCGGCGACCGCTTCGGCGCGGCCGCCGACAGTAAGATCACCCGTTTCCTCAAGGAGTGTTTGGCGGACCTGGGGTACGAGGTGCAGATGAATCGCCCCTATGCAGGCGGCTACATCACCGAGCACTACGGTCGGCCCGCGCGAAACGTTCATGCCGTACAATTGGAGCTTAATCGCGGGCTTTACCTTGATGAGAGGACGCTGCAACCCACGGCGGCCTTCGCCAGTCTGCAACGCGATCTAGAAAGCCTGGCGGGCCCGTTGTTCTGCGACCTGCCGGCCCTTCTGGAACGACGCGCGGCCGCTGAATGAGTCCGTCTCGCAATAAGCAGGGTTTTTCCATGAGCAAGCTTCACGGCCGGTCTGCGATCGCCGATGCGGTGGAGGTCAAGCAAGCCAGCGCTCTAACGCCCTGCTATTAAGGAAGATCATGCTGCGGCGCGGGAAAATCGCGCGTCTCACCCCGGGGCCCCCAGAAAAGAAAAAAGGGCCGTCCGGGTCTCGAACGGCCCAAGTCTAGGGAGGAAACGCCCAAGGAGGGCTACGACATAACGAGCTGGGCTCGCCATGTCGCACCGCAAAAACTAAGGGTGCGGCGCACAATTTTCAAATGCATTTTTTGCAGAGCTGCATAGCCCGAATCGAAGAGCTCGGCGGTAAGGCCAGTGGCAGGCTCTGACTGATGGCAGAAAAATAGGCCGTTCGCGGCACGAACGGCCCAAGTCTAGGGAGGAAACGCCCAAGTGGGCTACGGCGTCGCTGGATCATCAACTCCACCGTGAGATGGAGATTGAGCTTGTTCGGCTCCATCGGCAACCCAACAGGCGGCAACAACGCACCATTCCAGTGAATATGTAGCCGCGTAGCAACAGATTAGGATACTAGGACACACAGTGGAAGCCATGGATAGTGAGCGCGCGGGCAGGCAGTTGAGATATCGGTGGAGCAACTTTTTATAAAAACATGTAAATGAAGGAAAAAGCACTGTGAGTTCCACCTCTCGGCCTAGCTTCAAGACGCTGCTCGAATTCGCCCATAGCCTCGCAGACACGTCCGGCGAGGCCATCCGGCCCTATTTCCGCAAGCCCGTTACTGTGGCAAATAAGGCACCGCCCGGCGCCTTCGATCCCGTCACGGCGGCCGATGAAGCAGCCGAGCGGGCCATCGCACGGGCTGTGGGTAGACGCTGGCCGGACCACGGCCTCATCGGCGAGGAATTTGGCAACGTACGCGAGGACGCGCGTCTGCGATGGGTCATTGACCCGATCGACGGCACGCGTTCGTTCATTATGGGCTCCCCCCTGTGGGGCACGCTCATCGGGCTTCTCGATGGCGAGAGCCCGGTCCTTGGTCTGATGAATCAGCCTTTCACCGGGGAACGCTTCTGGTCCGGCGCCAGCGAAGCTTTCATGCGCACTGGCCAAGGACGTGCGCACAGCATCAAGACGCGGGACTGCCCCCGACTTGCCAATGCCATTGTGTCAACCACACACACCGACCTATTTGCCAAGGGTAAGGAATGGGACGCGTTTGCGCGATTGAAGTCCAAGGCGCGCATGACCCGCTACGGTGGGGACTGCTACGCTTACTGTTTGCTTGCAGCAGGGTTTGTCGACGTTGTAGTGGAGACTGGCTTAAAGCCCTTCGACGTGGTCGCGCTCATCCCGATCATTGAACGGGCAGGCGGGCGCATCACAACGTGGAAGGGCGAGCCCGCAGCCTCTGGCGGACGTATCGTTGCTGCGGGAGATCCGCGCCTGCACAAAATTCTGCTTTCATTACTTGCGCGATGATCGATACGCGGGCTGCGACTGCCTTGCCTCAGGCCACCTTGGTGTCGACCCCGACATACGCATCAAAAGCCGCCCAAAAGCGCGTCCGAACGATATCATTCTCCTGCAGAATCTCGTGGCGGGAACCGGGCATCAGGATGCAGGAGGATACCTTCGCCTGGACTGCAAAGTCCTCGATCGCACGCGAAGACACCACGGTGTCGTTTCCCACCGCAAAGAGGAGCAATGGAACATTGATGCGCTGCGGATAGCTCTCCGCGGAAATCCGCTGGCAAGATCGAAGCGCGGAGCGCAACCAGCGGACCGTCGGTGAACCGATGCCAAGGTGGGGTGCAACATCCAACACGGATTTGGTGCGTTGCCAGCGCTCGCGATCGGAGGTGAGAACATTTCCGTCAAATGGAGTGTCGCTCTCGAACGTATCTGAGCCGCCAGAGACATAGGCTTTTGACATTCCAAACGCGCACCCCAGTTCGGCATAAAGGCGCACCACGGAGAGCGAATACTGCAAGGTGACGTCGTTGGGAGTGAGCAGCGGAGAGGAGAGAACCATGCGTTCGAACCAAAAGCCCTGCATCGTCGCGCTGCGCAAAAGAATGTTGCCGCCCATTGAATGACCAAGCCCAATGAATGGTGGCGGACAATCGGGCAATACCACGTCTTTCATGAACCGGATAAGATCGCCGTCATACTGCCAGAAACCTTTGACGTAGCCCTTGCGCGGATTGGCGAGTGCGCGCTGCGAACCGCCTTGCCCGCGCCAGTCCATCGTCGCAACGGCAAAGCCACGCCGGCGCAAGTCGGCGATCACCTCAAAGTATTTTTCGATGAACTCGGTGCGCCCGCCGAATAGGCAGACCGTGCCACGCCGAGGCGAGCGCGTTGCATCCCAACGCGCAAACCTCAATTCGGTCCCGTCGTATCCTTTGAAGAACCCGACCGTTGCGCCACTCGGGACCGGGTTTCTGGGTAATGCAACGAGCTCCATCGTGACCCCTAAAAGCGATACGCTCTGTTGGCCTCCTATATCAGGACGCGCCGCACCTTCACAGAGTCGCCAATCGAGCTGTTCTCAATAGGACCAAGATAGGCCGCGTCGATGGCCGAAAGCGAATGGTCCCAAACGCCGCCGGCGAAGGGGGCGCGCCTCGACGATCTCACCGCTGCAACGGTCGATCACCAGCTTGAACGGCTGACCCGGCGCACGCCGGGCGCGCACAAGCATGATGGGACCTCTGGGCCTGAATTTATGGAAATCATACCAGCCTTGGGCACGTAGCCGGCGCCGCACGACGCGACGCGGGACGCACCGTGGCTCGCGATAGGCGTAGCGCGGAACAACGCGTGGTGGCTCAGCGAACCCCTTGCCGTTCCACGCCGCAGGTGGATAGCCCGGCTCGGCGAACCCTTTGCCATTCGCCGATCGCGGCGGCGGATAGGGTGGCACAACGTCTTCTTGCGGTCCGGCGTAGCGTTCCGACGGCGGCCCATCGGCGTACGGATCGGAGTAGCGCGGGCTTCGATAACCCGAATCGTACGTCGGCTCGTAGCCGGGCTCGTACCGGGAGTAGTCCTCCGGTGGATAATCGAGATCGGCGGCCGAAGCTGCCGGCGCGAACGCAAATAAGGATGTGGCAACGGCAGCCATCATGGTGAGACGGACTGACATGGGGCACTTCCTTTCACTCGAGTTGCGGGCACCTCAAACAACCATGACAGAATGGCGACGACAACATGAATGGCAGATGAAGAAGGCAAATTTTTCCGTTACCGTGTCACAACTTGATGGAAGGCCGGGGCCGCCACGCCGCGGGGGTCTTGTGAGCCTTGAATTGGACGCGAGCGCTCTTAAATCAATGCTGTGCGCAGGCCTGTCTGAAGGGTGCGCATTTCAACGTGGCCTGACCCTTTGGGAAGGCAATCACATGTCGCTTCATTCAAGGAGGATATGTCATGCGGCAGTTCGACTTTGCCCCCCTTTACCGTTCCACCATCGGCTTTGATCGTTTCGCGCAGTTGCTCGACACAGTCAGCGGCCTCGACGTTGATGCGGGTTATCCGCCCTACAATATCGAGCGTCTTGGCGAGAATGAGTACCGCATTACCATGGCCGTTGCCGGTTTTAACGAGGACGAGTTTAAGATCGATGTGAAAGAGTCATCGCTCTCTGTCAGCGGCGAAAAGAAGCCCGACGACACCGAGCGTACGTTCCTGCACCGCGGCATTGCTGCCCGCAGCTTTGAGCGGCGTTTCCAACTCGCAGACTACGTCGAGGTTAAAGGTGCCGACTTTACAAACGGGCTCCTGCACATCGACCTCGTCCGCAATCTGCCTGAGCGCATGAAGCCGCGCAGCATCGCAATCGGATCCTGCTGCCAATCCAGGAAGATCGAGGAGAATGCGTAACAACCTCGCCTGAGAGTAAACCTTGAGGCCAGGGAGAGGCGGCTGCCGCGATAACGGTGGCTGCCTTTTTTCCCGCTTAAACGACCAGCAATTCCACTGTTCATCAAAGGTTTGGTGCTTGTGCGGGCCCTCTAAATCTGCCAAGCTCGGCGGAAAGGTCAGTAGCCCTGTCCTTTATTTGCACTATTTTGGTGCAAAATTGAGCCATCTGCGCATTAACGGCGGATCATCTGGCTTACGACAATCGACGAGCCTGGAGAATGAAGAACGTGAGCGTGCTCGATTTCGCAAGGCCAGGAAATCCGGTGGCATGGCAGGATGCGGACACTGAAGGAGCGATCGGCACGGCGAAAGAGACGCCGGCGGCTATCGCCACGTTTTCACAGGAACGCTCGTCCAATTGCCGCTAACTCCGCAACTTTGACATAGCCCATGGACGGGCGACAAATTGCGCCCTGCGCAGCGTCTGCGCCGGCGAAACTGCAACCAAATGAATGAGCCCTCAAAGCGACCCACACGCCATCGAGATCGCAATATGACGAAGCGCCAAATATCGCAACGCAAAGCCACGCTTGTCGGAACGACCGGGCGTTCGGAGGCCCAGGGGCTTTACGATCCCGCTCACGAACACGACGCATGCGGCGTCGGCTTCATTGCCGACATGACGGGGCGCAAGTCGCATAAGATCATTACCGACGCGCTGAAGATCCTGCAGAACCTGGAACATCGCGGAGCGGTTGGCGCCGATCCCTTGGCAGGCGACGGCGCGGGCATGCTGGTTCAGATCCCGCACGACTTCCTTAAGGAGGAATGCGCTCAGCTGAGCTTCGCGCTTCCGGCCCCGGGCCGTTACGCAGTCGGGTATGTGTTCATGCCGCAAGACGAGCGTTTGCGTGTCCTTTGCGAACTCACATGGGCGCGCATTGTAAAGGAACAGGGCCTTGAGCTTCTGGGCTGGCGCTCGGTCCCTGTCGACAACTCTTCGCTGTCAGAAATGGTGATCGAAACTGAGCCGGTGCACCGGCAAGCGTTCATCGGTTGCCCATTGACGATCCTTGACCAGGACGACTTTGAGCGCCGGCTTTATGTGACGCGCAAGGTCGTCTCCAATGCGATCTATCGCGCCTACAAAGGTCGCGATATCGGCCACTACACAGTTTCGCTATCAAGTCGCACACTCGTCTACAAGGGCATGTTCCTGTCTAACCAGGTCAAGGCCTATTACAAAGACCTGTCCGATCCGCGCTTCGTCTCAGCGATGGCGCTCGTGCATCAGCGTTTTTCGACCAATACGTTCCCGTCCTGGAAGTTGTCGCATCCCTATCGCATGGTCGCGCACAACGGGGAGATCAATACGTTGCGCGGCAACGTCAATTGGATGGCCGCGCGCCAGGCAACCGTATCGTCACCGCTTTACGGAAGTGACATTTCCAAGCTGTGGCCAATCTCTTATGAGGGCCAATCGGACACCGCCTGCTTCGACAACGCGCTCGAATTCTTAGTCATGGGCGGCTACAGCCTGTCTCATGCCGCAATGATGCTCATCCCCGAGGCATGGGCCGGCAATCCGCTCATGGATCGCAGGCGCCGTGCCTTCTATGAATATCATGCCTGCCTGATGGAGCCGTGGGACGGCCCCGCCGCTATGGCCTTCTCCGATGGCCGCCAAATCGGCGCAACACTCGACCGAAACGGGTTGAGGCCCGCGCGGTATTACGTGACGAAGGACGACATCGTGGTGATGTCGTCCGAAGCGGGCGTGTTGCCTGTGCCCGAAGAGACGATTGTCCAGAAATGGCGGCTGCAGCCCGGCAAGATGTTGCTCATCGACCTTGAGAAGGGCCGCATCATCTCTGATCAAGAACTCAAGAGCGAGATCGCGGCCAGCCATCCTTATGACACCTGGCTGAAGCGCACGCAGATCAAGGTCTCCGACTTGCCGCTGCCCACTCAAAGCGTTCCGGCAAAGGCGACCAACGTCGCGCTGCTCGACCTGCAACAAGCGTTCGGTTACACGCAGGAAAGCCTCAAACTTCTGATGACGCCCATGGCGGAAGCCGGTCAGGAAGGCATTGGCTCCATGGGCACGGACACGCCGCTGTCCGCCCTGTCTTCGAAGTCGAAGCTGCTGCACACGTACTTCAAGCAGAACTTTGCACAGGTAACGAACCCGCCGATCGACTCGATCCGCGAAGAACTCGTTATGAGCCTCGTCTCCTTTATCGGGCCGCGCCCCAACATTCTCGACCTTGAGGGCACCTCGCGCCAGAAGCGGCTCGAAGTCTTTCAACCCATCCTGACGAATGAGGATCTGGAGCGCGTGCGCCAGATCGGCGAGGTAAAGGATAACGAGTTCTCGTCGATCACCATCGATATCACCTACCCGGCAGACACAGGCACCAATGGCATGGGCCCCGCGCTCGATTGCATTTGCGCCGAAGCCGAGGAGGCCGTTCGCTCGAATGGGTACAACATCATTATTCTGTCCGACCGCGCCGTAGGGCCGGATCGCATTCCAGTCCCGGCGCTTCTGGCCACATCAGCGGTCCACCATCACCTGATTAAGCAGGGCTTGCGGACCAGTGTCGGGCTTGTCGTGGAGACCGGTGAAGCACACGAAGTGCATCAGTTCTGCACGCTTGCCGGCTACGGCGCCGAGGCAATCAATCCCTATATCGCGTTCGAGACGCTGGAAGGGATGTTGCCCGATCTCGACGAGGAGAAGACCGCCGATGACGTGAAGAAGAACTACATAAAGGCTGTTGGAAAAGCGATCATGAAGGTCATGGCCAAGATGGGCATCTCAACCTATCAGTCCTATTGCGGCGCGCAGATTTTCGATGCCGTTGGCTTAAAGACCTCCTTTGTCAATCGCTTCTTTACCGGCACCCACACGCAGATCGAAGGTGTTGGCTTGCGCGAGATCGCGCAGGAGACGGTCAAACGCCACACTGCGGCCTTCGGCGACGTGCCCGTGCTTGACCACGAGCTGGACGTCGGCGGCGAATACGCATTCCGCGTGCGCGGGGAGGCCCACATGTGGCGCCCCAATGTCGTCGCTGATCTGCAGCACGCAGTGCGAGCCAACCTGCCCAACAAGTACCGCTCGTTTGCCAAGCAGGTGAATGATCAGTCCGAGCAGCTGATGACGATGCGCGGCATGTTCCGCCTGCGCTCAGCTGAGTCGCTGGGGCGCGCGCCGGTGCCGCTTGAGGACGTCGAGCCGGCGGCCGAGATCGTGAGGCGGTTTGCAACCGGCGCCATGAGCTTTGGCTCAATCAGCCGCGAGGCGCACACAAACCTCGCCATCGCCATGAACCGCATTGGCGGCAGGTCGAACACGGGCGAGGGGGGCGAGGAGACCGACCGGTTCAAGCCGCTACCCAACGGCGATTCCATGCGCTCGTCCATCAAGCAAGTGGCGTCGGGCCGTTTCGGCGTCACGACCGAGTATCTTGTCAATTCGGACATGATGCAGATCAAGATGGCTCAGGGCGCCAAGCCCGGCGAGGGCGGACAACTGCCTGGCCATAAAGTCGACGCGGTGATCGCGAAGGTGCGCCATTCCACACCGGGTGTTGGTCTCATTTCGCCGCCGCCGCATCACGACATCTACTCGATTGAGGATTTGGCGCAGCTCATCTTCGATCTGAAAAACGCAAACACCCAAGGCGACGTCTCGGTGAAGCTCGTCTCCGAGGTCGGCGTCGGCACAGTAGCTGCGGGCGTGGCCAAGGCGCACGCCGACCACGTCACGATTTCCGGTTTCGAAGGCGGCACTGGCGCCTCGCCGCTCACCTCAATCAAGCACGCCGGCTCCCCCTGGGAGATCGGACTTGCAGAAACACATCAGACGCTAGTGCTCAACCAATTGCGCGGACGCATCGCCGTTCAGGTCGACGGCGGGTTGCGCACCGGCCGGGATGTCGTGGTTGGTGCTCTACTCGGCGCCGACCAGTTTGGGTTCTCCACTGCGCCGCTTATTGCGGCCGGCTGCATCATGATGCGCAAGTGTCACCTGAACACCTGCCCGGTCGGCATTGCCACGCAAGACCCTGTGCTACGCGCCAGATTCCAGGGCAAGCCCGAGCACGTAATCAACTACTTCTTCTTCGTCGCCGAAGAGGTGCGCGAGATCATGACCAAGCTTGGCTTCCGCACCTTTGCCGAGATGATCGGACAGTCCGACGTGCTCAATAAGGGCCGCGCAATCGACCACTGGAAAGCCAAAGGGCTCGATTTCTCTAAGGTCTTCTACAAGCCGAAGATGCCTGAGCACGTTGCGATCTATAATTGTGAGCGCCAGGACCACGGGCTGGACAAGGTACTGGACAACACGTTGATCGAGTTGTGCCGACCGGCCCTCGATTCCCGCAAACCCGTGAAGGAAGAACTCGACATTAAAAACACTGATCGTAGCACCGGCACCATGCTGTCAGGCAAAATCGCCAAGCGCTACGATCATGCCGGTCTTCCCGAGGACACCATCTGGCTAACATTGAAGGGCACGGCTGGCCAAAGCTTTGGCGCATGGGGCGCGCACGGCGTGACGCTCGATCTCGTCGGCGAGGCCAATGACTACGTTGGCAAGGGCCTGTCCGGCGGTAAGCTGATCATCCGTCCGAACGCGGTTTCGGGCATCACGCCTGAGGAGAGCATCATTGTCGGCAACACGGTGCTCTATGGTGCCATTGCCGGCGAGTGTTACTTCCGCGGCATCGCGGGTGAGCGTTTCGCCGTGCGCAACTCCGGCGCTGTTGCCGTCGTGGAGGGCACGGGCGATCATTGCTGCGAATATATGACCGGCGGCGTAGTGGTCGTGCTGGGGCGGACGGGACGCAATTTCGCGGCAGGCATGTCGGGTGGCATCGCCTACGTGCTCGACGAGGAAGGCGCCATTGAGTCCATGTGCAATCTCACCATGGTCGACCTGGAGCCAATCGAGGCCGATCAAGAGGCTATTGATAAACTCACAAACGGCCAGACAGGCGACCTCGAGAGCCACGGGCTTGTCGAGATCATGAGCGACATGACGAAGCGTGACGCGGAGCGGCTCTACCATATCATCGCGCGCCACGGCCATTACACGAACTCGGCAAAAGCCAAGCACATTCTCGCCAACTGGCGAGAATTCCTGCCAAAGTTCAAGAAAATCATGCCGCTTGAATACCGGCGCGCCCTAGCTGAGATCGCTAAGGCGCAGGCCGCCGACACGACGGGATTAGAGGTGCTCGAGATTGGCCTCAAGATAGCCCACGCGGGCAATAACTGACCCATTCGCAAAGAAAGTCTCGAGCTTGATGCCGGACTTTTGTAAGGCGCATGGGACACGACGGGCGGCGGCGCAGCCAAGTGGTGCGGCTCAGGTTCACGACACAGGAAGACGATGGGCAAGGTAACGGGATTTCTGGAGTTTGAACGCGCCGAGCGCACGTACGCGCCCGTGGATGTGCGTGTAAAGCATTGGCATGAGTTCGTGCTGCCGCTCAGCGAGGAAGAGACCAAGATCCAGGCTGCGCGCTGCATGGACTGCGGCATTCCCTATTGTCACACAGGCTGCCCGGTCAACAACCAGATCCCGGACTGGAACGACCTTGTCTACGAAGGCGATTGGGAGCGCGCCGCGGTCAACCTACACTCGACCAATAACTTTCCCGAAGTCACAGGACGCATATGTCCCGCGCCGTGCGAAGCCGCCTGCACGCTCAACATCGAAGACACGCCCGTTACCATCAAGACGATCGAATGCGCGATTGCCGATCGCGCATTCAAGGAAGGCTGGGTTGCACCTGAACCACCCGAAACGAAAACCGGCAAGCGCATTGCCATTGTAGGCTCCGGCCCAGCAGGCCTCGCCGCCGCGCAGCAGCTCGCACGCGCTGGCCACGATGTGCATGTCTACGAGAAGCACGCCAAACCAGGCGGACTTCTGCGCTACGGCATCCCCGACTTCAAGATGGAAAAGCAGATCGTCGACCTGCGCGTGAAGCAGATGGAGACCGAAGGCGCCATCTTCCACTGCAACGTCCACGTGGGTAAGGATGTTTCTGTCAAGAAGCTAGAGGCCACGCACGACGCACTGCTGCTGGCTGGTGGCTCAGAGCACCCCTTCGACTTTTTCGCGCGTGCGCCGGGCCGCGATCTCGACGGGGTCCACTACGCCATGGATTTCCTGCCGCAGCAAAACCGCCGCGTCTCTGGCGAAACACCGCCGGCGATCGCGGATGCCAAGGAGATCCTCGCCAAGGATAAGCACGTCATCGTTATCGGCGGCGGCGACACAGGTTCCGACTGCATCGGAACCTCGTTCCGCCAGGGCGCCAAGTCGGTCACTCAGCTCGAGATCATGCCGACGCCGCCTGACAAAGAGAACAAGGAGCTGACTTGGCCCAATTGGCCACTAAAGCTGCGCGTCTCCAGCAGCCAGGCCGAGGGTGCCGCCGTCGAATACTCTATCTCTACAACTGGTTTTTCGGGCAGTGACGGCAAGGTCGAGAAACTCCACTTCACCAGGGTCGACACCAAGCTGCAGCCTGTTGCCAGCACGGAAGGCGAGCTACCGGCTGAACTCGTGCTTTTCGCGATGGGATTTTCGGGACCCGTTACCGATGACCTCGTGAAAGAGCTCGATCTAGAGATCGTGCCGCGCGGCCGCTTCAAGGGACTTGATGCCGACGAGCAGGACTACAAGATCTCTGGCCGCGACAAGGTATTTGCGGCGGGCGACATTCGCCGTGGGCAGTCGCTCGTCGTGTGGGCGATCCGCGAAGGGCGGCAAGCTGCGCACGCGATCGATAAGTTCCTGATGGGATCGACGACCCTGCCGCGCTAAGCGCGTAACGGACACATTTCAGGCAAGCGGCCTTCGCGTTGCGCGCGCCAATTGCCGTTACTGACGGCCGGACTTAGAGCAAGATCATTCTTGATGGAATCGCTCGCCAAGCCAGAGGGGCGTCCGCCAAGAACGTGAATCTTACTCTAAATCAAAAGTGTAGAGACTGATTCACGTTTCACTTGGACGCGACTCAAGCGTTTCCAAGTGAAACGATCAGGCTCTAGCGCTTGCTTCGACGCCGTTCGCCCACCTTCTTCAGCACCGGCTTTGATTGAACTTCAGCGGTCTCTTGCGGCTTTGGCCAAGTGACATCATCTGCACGGCCCGGTCTCGGGGTGAGCCGCTCCCCCTTTTCGAGCACGCGGAAGTACGGCGTTTGTGTCGGCGACGTTTTGTGCCGCCCCGCTCCCGCACTGACCGGAGGAATAATCGAACTCATGACCGTCAGCCCGCCAGAGATTTGGTCGACCAGAACACCGCCCATCTGCGAGGGGCGATCTGGTCTCTCTTTGCGCGTCACCAGCGCAATAACGGCGGCGGAGATGGCCGGCCGGACCAATTCAACCGTTACGATCTCTTCCAACCCGTTTTGGTTGCGAACCTTAAGGTCGACCCTGCCGTGATTGGCCTTTTGCCCGCCAGCATTTCCAGGTGCACCCGCGGCGTTTCTGGCTTTCTTGCCCGCACGCTTTTCTTTGCTCTTGGCGTCCTCGGCTCTTAAGCGCGCCCTGTTGGGATTGATCCTTGCTTGCTCAGCTGAGCTTCCGGCGAGCGGAATGGCTTGCTCTCGACGCGCTTGCACGAGGTCGCGCTTAAGCTCCCGCTGGACGAAATGGGCGAGTTTGCGATAGCCAGCATGGGTAAAGTGCACACCATCGGAGTCGCGCAGGCGACGGATCCTGCCAGTGACATCGGGGCCGTACGGACTGTAGCCGAGACCATCGTCGACGAAGCTCGCATGCGCATCGATGAAGCGGACACCATTCAGATAGGCGTGCTCGCGAATGATGTCGTTCATCAGTCGCGCACGCTCATTGTCACGCCGGCGCCTCATGTTCGGCAATCCGACCCAATACACAGCTCGATTGCCTTGCTTCAGGGCTTTCATCAGACGGTCCACTCGCTTGGCGTACATCTTGCGCCACTCTTCGTTACGCGAGCGCAACCGCTTGCTGCTGAGGCTAAACCGATCCCGGGCCCCCAGCATCACGATGACTATATGGGGCCTGTCGCCAGCGAACGCCGACTCGATCTTGGCTAGGTCTCTCGTAGACCCCCGGTGCATGATCCCGGCTAAATCCCATCGCCTACGCTGGATGTTGACGCGTGCACCGCCGGCAGTGGGCTCAAGCATGCCATTGAGCAGCCCATCGGCTAGCCGATCGCCCATCACCTGTACCTGGTAGACATCGTTGGCGGGGAACGGCGTGATGAAGCTGCCGCGGAACCCGCCCTCCTGCCCCGAGGCCGCCGTTGTCAAGGCAATGGCGAGAGCCGATAGAATTGTTGTGACGAAGGCGCGTTTCACATTCGCTCCTGAGAGCTTGCATCAGCCACTGCTCAGCTTGCGCTAAGGCGGCGCAGCAGCATTTTCCCTGCTCTGACGCTTAAGCACAAGACGTAAACATGGCCCCACTGCGGCGCAAGAAGCGGCACGCTTTTTCCTCTGGGGAGGAAACGCGCCTTGCACAAGCAGCCTTATTAGGCGGCTTCTGCTTTCTTGACGCTCTTGTGGCGCACCGGCACCTGTTTGGCGCGTGCGGCCCGCCAGCTGCGGTCCTCGAGCTTCGAGCCGCGATGATGTGTCGTTAAGACCACATCCTCAGCATCGAATGCCTCGCAAAGAACCTCGACGCAGTTCTGCGGATTCGCATCGCCGCACATAAACACATCGAGTGCCGCATAGTTGGCTTCGGGCCAGCTATGAATGGAGATGTGACTCTCCGCCAGCACGGCGACACCCGAAACGCCGCCATTGGGCGTGAAGTGGTGCAAGTGAATGTGCAATAGCGTTGCGCCTGCTACGTCCACACATCGCTCTAGCGTTCGCTTGATGTGCTGAATATCATCGAGCCGTCGGGCGCCGAATAGATCCACTATCAAGTGGGTTCCAGCGAACCGAACGCCATCGCGCTCGATGAAGAAATCCTTCCTATCTTCGTGCGCCACTCGCGCAGCTTCACGACGATCTTCCTCTTGGGCGGTGCTTGAACGAGTCAAGTCCATCCCCAATTGGAAGAGGGTGTCATAAAAGGCCATTTGACCCTCCCCAACCAGTAGACAGATGTGACCCGTCCGCTCCTTACCTTTGGGGTGTAGGAATTCCTCTACCTTAGGGGCAGGTGGACGAACGGAGATGGGTCATATGAGGCACACCCCCCTCTTGCGCAAGGAAAAAAGTGCACGCCGCACTTAAAAAAAGTTTGCCACTATGTTCGCGTGTTCTCAATCAACCTCGCCGCCGCCAAATCAAACAAGGCCGGTGAGGGGAACCGCGGTAATTGACGCGCTCTTGTGAGCACGCACGTTAGCGACCCAAAAATCCGTCCAGTAGGTTCTGAGCTTTGGAGGGTTCGCCATCCTTGCCCTTGCCGAAGAGATCGTCGACGATCTCGCCTACATCCTTGCCCTCAAAATTCTTGCCGATCGATTTCACCGCCTCAACCGTGCTTTCGCTATTGAGGGCGCCGGCAATGTCGGGCGAGATGTCGGGATTATCCCACGGGCCTGTGATGTTTACGGGAATCTCGATGCCGCTCAAGTCCGATTGCCCACCCTGGCCCGATAGGCTCGCGACCAGCTTGGGGAGCACCTGGTAGTTCAACGTACGCTGAGGCAGGTTAACCGTACCGGCGCCCGTGGCACGCAACAGCGGACTTGATAGTTTCAGATCATTGTTCTCCGCGATGCCGTTCGTGATGCTGAAGCTTGCCGTCAGGGCGCTGAAGTCGGTCTTGTCAGTTGGCGAAGTGGAAAAGTCCGGGATTTCACCTTGCGACAGGTCGCGCAAGGCGCCGCCCAAGTTGAATCCGACGAGCGCACCATCAGAAACAGTGAGGTCGAACTTACCACTAAGCGAACGCACGAGCGCAGCCTCACTTCTGCCGGTACCCGCTAGCGACAGTGTGAAATTGCCCGTGCCTGCGAGCCAATCCATGCCGGCCGCGTCATTCAGCAGAGGCCGGGCCGCAACGCCGGAAAGCGCAAAGTTCGCGCCCAGCACCGCAGCATCCCCTGTCCCGGTCAACGTGACGACGCCATTTCCACGTCCATTGTAGAGTTTCACGTCGTTAAACGTTGCCTGGACGACGCGGTCCTTGAGCGCCACGACGACTTGCGTGGAGTCCAGTTTGATACCGCCATAAGAGAGCTGCACGACGGACAGGTTGGCGTTGGCATCGACAAGATCCAGAAGCGCCAAATCTAAAGGTTGATTGCTCCATCCATCCCGCTGTGTGTAACCCCTCACCTGGGGCACAGAGCGCTTCAGCAAGTCCTCGATAGATTTCGGCTCGGACGATCTAGGTGCAGCACGCGGTGCCGCAGGGTCGCGCCGTGCACCCGCCGATGCCTTGTTGCCCGTATCGTCGGCGACATAGTTGGAAAGGTTGAGGCTGGAGACCTTGAGATCCGTCACCACATGCGGGCGCGCACCTGACAAGGCGACGGCGATCGTACCCGTCGCCGCTGCGCCGTCGAGCGCAACTTTGGCCTGAGAAAAACGTACGACCTTCCCTGTCGCGGTGAGCTGTCCAGCGAGCGAAAGCTCACCGAATCCGGATGCCCGCGGCAGCTCTGTACCAAGCCATTGCGCGAGCGAGCGCAGAGAGTCGGCCTTGCCGTCGACGGCACCTTCTAGCTTGAAAGCGCTCCCTAACGTTACCAAGCCATCGTAGCTGAGGTTGATCGGCCGGCTGGAAACCGTCAGCGCGAGCTTTGCTGGGCGCTCGTCGAGCAGTTGCTGCGGCGACGTCAGCTTTCCATCAAACCCTATTTTTTCCTTGGACCAGACAAGGCTCCCTTTCGCACCCAAAGGCTGCGAAAGGGAGGCGAGATCAAAACTTGCGTTGATTGCACCGACTTGCGCGTTGCTGCCATCTCGCTCGTCAGTGTAGCGAACGGTCCCATTGACGATGCGAATATCGCCGAGCACCAGTTCTGAAACCTGGCTCTTGACCGCCGACCCGCCCGTCGTACCGCCTGCAAGAAGCCTTTGAGCCAGCTGCTTCTCGACAAAGCGTTTCGCTCCAGTCGAAAAATCCCGCATCGTGTCTTGCGCCGGAACGAACTCGGCGAACCTTATGGGCCGCTTGGGTTCTTGCGTGGCCATGTCCCAGCTGTTTTTCCCGTTGCGATCGACCCGAAGTTCAAACACCGGATCGTAGAGTACGAACTTGTCGACCACGATCTCCTGGCGCAACAGAGGCAACACGCGAACACCGATGTCGAGTTTGGAAATCTTCACGAAGGGCGGACCGCCCATACCGGGCGGCGCCGACAGAGAAACGTCACTAAGGCGCACTCCAAGTGTCGGGTAGAACGTCACAGAGGGCCGCCCCGCGATGCCCAGGTCGCGTCCTGTATCCGCCTTCACGCGTGCAACAGCTTCACTGCGGATGAAGTCGATCGGCGGCGATATAATGAAGAATGTGATGATGCCGACAGCAACCGCCAGCAGACCAATCGCGCCATAGACGAGACCGACCATGATCGGCGAGCTTGCACGCTGCGCAGTACGCCGGCGGACTTGTTGGGGGTGTGGGGACATACGCCGGTCCTCGAAGTGACGAGGTTCCTCATGAGGGTAAGGCGGTCCACCGGGCCGCCGTGAATGTGTCATCGTCGATCTCGAAAAGCTGCCATTGCGCTATGCGAACCAGACTTACAACAGAAGACTCGCAAAGGTTTCGGGCGGCGGTAAGGAGCGATTATGTCATCTCGTCGCTGCGGGCGGAAACGGACGGGTGAGGTTCTCCCGGCGATCCCCCCTGAACCAGCGATTCGCGGTTGGCCTCAGTTGTGTCTCTAAGGGAACAGTCAGGCGCTCGACCGGCAACTATAAGATCCAATACGTTGACCAAACGCGCCTTTTCTCTGGTCAACACGATAATTTGGTAACATAGTTTCGCAGTGCACGCGTGCTTTGCTGCGCTGCAGCGGAAGGGGCGCCCGGATAATGCACTACTTTGCCTATGAATTCGCCCACGCGGTCCTCTCTCCTATGCGCGTCGGCGCCCATGGAATGCGCAACGCGCTTGAGTGGCCCCTTAATCCCTTGAGATTGACACCAATGGCACGCCATTTCACGGCGGCCTGCGAGCTATTCGAGAACATCACCCGGCGCTACGGCAAGCCGGAATTCGGCTTAAAGACGACGCGCGTTGGAAACGTCGACGTGCCGGTCCGCGAGCACGTTGTCGCACGAACACCATTTTGCGAGTTGTTGCACTTCGAGCGTGAGAAAGCCGCCACCGGTCCGCGCTCCGACCCGAAGGTGCTGATCGTCGCGCCCCTTTCGGGCCACTACGCGACGCTTCTGCGCGGCACTGTCCAGGCAATGCTGCCCGACCACGAGACCTACATCACCGACTGGACCGACGCGCGTGACATTCCTTTTGCCATGGGGCGCTTCGACCTTGACGACTTTATCGATCACGTTATCGACTTCATCAGGTTGATTGGTCCCGACACGCATGTGATTGGCGTGTGCCAACCCGCAGTTCCGGTTCTGGCCGCCGCCGCGCATATGGCGGGCATCGACGATCCCTGCCAGCCCGCATCCATGACGCTGATGGGCGGTCCGATAGATACCCGACGCAACCCAACGGGCGTCAATCAACTCGCTGAATCGCGCAGTCTAGAATGGTTTGAGCGTACCGTGGTTGGTACCGTGCCGTTTCCGCACGCCGGATTCATGCGGCCAGTCTACCCAGGCTTCATGCAGCTTACGGGCTTTATGACGATGAATCTCGAGCGCCACATGAACGCGCATGTCGATCTGTTCAATAACCTCGTGAAGGGCGACTGCGATTCCGTCAAGCAGCACCAGAACTTCTACGACGAATACCTGGCCGTTATGGACCTAACGGCTGAGTTTTACCTGCAGACGATCAAGACGGTGTTCCAAGAACATTCGCTACCCAAAGGCACGATGACCCACCGTGGCAAGCTGGTCGACTGCTCGGCCATCCGTGACACCGCGTTGATGACAGTCGAAGGTGAGCGCGACGACGTTTGCGGGCTGGGCCAGACCGAGGCGGCGCATGACATTTGCACCAATATCCCCGCGCACCAGAAGGTGCATTACATGCAAGAAGGCGTCGGCCACTTTGGCATCTTTAATGGTACGCGTTGGCGCACGGAGATCCAGCCACGCATTCGCGAGTTCATCCGTACCATTGAGTATTCGCGCGGGTCACTGCCAACCGATAAGCGCTACCCGCGCCGCTCGCGGCACGTCGAGATCGCAATCTCGCCGGTCTGATCGCGATTTTAGCAGGCCCTTAAGTCTTCTCGCGGCAGTCTCCTGCTCATGCGGATTCTGCTGAACGATGGAGACGCCGATGACCCGTCCTTTGACGGCCGCCCTCGTAGCCCTCACGGCTCTTCTTTTTCCCATTGGGAAGATAGCAGCGGATAGCGGTTCGAAGATCGCCTTCAATGACCACTGCCGTGAGTGTCACTCTTTTCTCAAGGGCGACAATCGGCTCGGACCAACTCTCTACGGCACGGTCGGCCGCAAGGCGGGAAGCGTCCCAGATTTCCCCTATTCCATTTCAGTCAAAAGTTCTGGCATGATCTGGGACGAAGCAGCGCTCGACAAATGGATCGCCAATCCGGACGCGGTAATCCCTGGCAATGACATGAGGGCACCTCGAACAATGGCGCTTTTGGCTTTGTGGGTGCCGGCGGCGCGGCGTCAGGCGCGGTTGCGATGCTGGTCTGCCCGCCTTGGCGGCGGCCTTTGCGTTGCCCTCAGGCCGTCTTGCAACGCCTTGGACGCAATTG
>JAAERO010000347.1 GCA_024230315.1 Hyphomicrobium sp. | reverse complement strand
TTCCGAACCGTTCCTCAAACTCAATCAACGTCTTGGGGAAACCGCGCCATAGCGCCTCGTGATGCGTCTCTGCCATTTGGATATCTCATTGATATCCATAGAGCATTCTTATGTGGCCGGACTAAAGCGGAGAGGTATGCTCAGAACGGCTGAGCAAAGGCGTTGCCGGACGCTCACAATTGGTGTGCATCAATGTGCGGAAGGGCTCTATCTCTGCCTCAACACCCCGTTTCCTCAGGCAGTCGGTCAACCGTGCAGCAAACTTTGAGTTGAACTTTGCCTCTTGGATTGGAGCTATCGGAGGCGATGCGCTCATTCACAAATCGTTCACATGAACTTTTAGGCGGCATAAAGAATTGTTCTTGTTGGTGTTCTAGAAATACCGATTAGCCAAGCGCTAAGCCTGCACCGCATCACACCAACGACTATCGACAGCCCGCTGCAAGGCGGGCTGTTCTGATTTTGCGCCCGATACCTTGCCGCGGCCACTACGCGATGCAACAACCCTTCGCGGCCACCTCATTGCAAGCTGTGCACGCGCCGGGACTTGTTCCCACTCGCTTAACGTCAATTGTTGCAAAGGGCTTAGGGGATTAAGCGATGGAATGGCTGACGCAAGACGTGTTCGCAATGCTGGCTGCCGCCGAGGCCGAACTTGAAAACCTGGTGTCAGCTGACTGGTGGCAGCAGAATTTCATCGCCCTTCTCAACATAACGATGATCGATCTGGTGTTGGCGGGGGACAACGCCATCATCATCGGGCTCGCCGCATCCCGCGTCGCACCGGAAATGCGCACAAAGGTCATCTTCTGGGGCATCACGGCAGCTGTTTTTCTGCGCATATTCTTCGCCGCTATCACCGTCCAGCTCCTCGCTGTCATTGGTCTGACACTGGCAGGCGGGCTCTTGCTGCTGTTCGTTTGCTGGAAGATGTACCGGCAGATCACGACTGGCACCGATCACACGCAGGCCGCCGCGGCGCCGGAGAAGCCAATGGGGTTCTGGTCCGCGGTGGGGCTCATCACGCTGGCCGACGTCTCGATGTCGCTCGACAACGTTCTGGCCGTCGCCGGCGCGGCGAAAGGCTCCACGCTGGTTCTCGTCATCGGCCTCGCCGTAGCAATCATCCTCATGGCTGTCGCTTCCCGCATGATCGCCGAGCTTCTCGTTAAGCACCCCTGGATCACATGGATCGGCTTGTTCATCATTCTCTGGGTGGCACTCGATATGATCTATGATGGCTCCCATGAAATCGCCTGCGAAGCGTTCAACTTTGGCTGTTCGGAGAGCCTCTGGCACGCGATCGTCCACCGGCTAGGGCTGATCTAGGCCGTTTCCATACTGGACTACATTTGACAGCACCGCTGTCCGCGACCTAAAGCCAGCGCAATATTGCCCTATGCGTACTTGCCTTGGGGCGAACCGAGCTTGAGAGCCAGGACGTTGGCAAAGCGCAAAATATTCATCGATGGCGAAGCCGGAACCACCGGCCTTCAGATCCGGGAGCGGTTAGCGCAGCTCTCAGGTGTCGTCGTCAAGAGCATCGATCCGGCAAAGCGGAAGGATCCCGCAGCACGAAAGGCGCTTATGGTAGACGTCGATCTGGTCGTGCTCTGCCTGCCCGACGATGCCGCTCGCGAAGCGGTGGCGTTGGCCGACGAACTTGGCGATGCCGCGCCGCGCATTCTCGACGCATCGACCGCACATCGGGTCGCTCCCAATTGGGTATATGGCTTTGCCGAACTGGATGAGGCGCGGGCTGAAACGGTACGGGCTGCCAAGCGTGTTGCCAATCCTGGCTGTTATCCCACTGGGGCCATTGCGCTTATTCGACCGCTTGTCGATGCAGGCCTGATTCCGCCCGACTACCCTCTCACGATCAACGCCGTCAGCGGCTACTCAGGCGGTGGGCGCAAGATGATTGAAGCCTATGAGGGGAGTGGGGCCCCCTCATTCGAAATCTACGCGCTTGGGCTTCGGCACAAACATGTCCCGGAGCTGATGGCTTACGCCAAACTGACCCGGCGGCCACTCTTCGTGCCCTCGGTCGGCAACTTTCCGCAGGGCATGATCGTCTCGATTCCGCTCCATCTAAGTACGCTACCTGGCGCTCCAAGCGCGAGCGATCTGGAAACAGCCTTGGATGCGCGCTATCGCGATATGCCTGCGGTTAGGGTAATCGCTCAACCGCTGTCCGCAATGACGAAGTTGGAGGCCGAAGCCCTCAACGAAACCGACGTCATGGAGTTGTTCGTTTTCGGAAACGATGAACACGGCCACGCCGTTCTCGTTGCCCGGCTCGATAACATCGGAAAGGGTGCGTCCGGCGCAGCGGTGCAAAATATCAAGCTGATGCTTGGCCTGGATGAAACAAGCGCCGTAGAGAAGGGTGCCGATCAAGGGCGCGTGGCCGATCGCGTCATACGGTGAAGATGCAGCACGCAAGCTGCAACAACGAGCGCAGCCCCGGCTTGATGAACAAGGCCGAGCCCCAGCGGCACATGGGATAGCAACATCCAAATGCCAAACGCCATTTGGGCTAGAACGGCTACGGTGAGCAGCGCGGCCGATCTAACAATTCGCTCATCGTCGGCCGTGCGCGCCAATGCGATGAGATGCCAAAGCGCGAGGATAACAAAGGCGTAAGCCATCACGCGATGGTTGAACTGCACCGTCGTGACGTTCTCAAAGAAATTGAGATACCACGGCGACATCACACCAAGCCCCGATGGGATCAGCTTGCCGTCCATGAGTGGCCAGGTGTTGTAGGTCATCCCCGCCTTTAAACCGGCGACGAGCGCACCGAGCCCCGACTGCACAAATACAAGCGCGACAAGCACCACAGCAATCCGCCGCTGCATGAGCGAGACCGTCTGCAAGCGCGGGGATTGGGTGTCGGGCACAAGGTCGAGAGCAAGCCAAGTCAATAATCCCATAATAGCGAGGGCTAATAAGAGGTGGAGCGCCAACCGGTACTGGCTCACATCAATGCGGTCCACCAACCCCGACTTGACCATGTACCAGCCAATGAATCCTTGGAGCCCCCCGAGAACGAACACGCCCAGGCATTTGGATGCGAAACCAGGTCGCAACTTGCCCGCGAACCAAAACCCAAGAAACGGAACGGCAAACGCCACCCCAATAAAGCGACCGAGAAAACGGTGGGCCCACTCCCACCAATAGATGAACTTGAACTCGGCAAGCGACATGCCGGGGTTGACGATGGCGTATTCCGGTATGGCTTTGTACTTTTCGAACGCCGCCTGCCAGTCGGCCTCACCGAGAGGCGGGATCACACCGAAGATCGGCAGCCACTCCGTGATCGACAGGCCAGAGTCTGTGAGCCGCGTCGCACCTCCAACAACGACCATCGCAAATACGAGCCCGGCCACGATCAACAGCCACGTACGTACGGCTGCATCCGCCGACTGCGATCCGTCTTGCCCTTGCGTCATCGAAACCGCCATCACCTATAGCCCCCCAATTGCTCTGGGCGCGTGATAGTCAGCAAACACTTTGCAATCAATGCGCCCAAGGGGCGCGGGGGAAGTATATTGCCGGCCGGCGCCGTGTCAGGCGCGCGCTCGGCCTAGAGCAAGATCGTTCTTGATGGAATCGCTCACCAAGCCCAGAAGGTTCCCGGCAAGAACGTGAATCTTGCTCTAAATCAAAAGTGTAGAGACTGATTCACGTTTCACTTGGAAGCGCGAATTGCGTCCAAGTGAAACGATCAGGCTCTAGCTTGCTCTGGCCTCGACCTTGCTGCGGCCGGCGAACCGCGCAATCCGCTCTTGCGCCAACTGCTCCCCGATGGTCCGCTCAAACTGGAGGGCACCTCGAACAATGGCGCTTTTGGCTTTGTGGGTGCCGGCGGCGCGGCGTCAGGCGCGGTTGCGATGCTGGTCTGCCGCCTTCGCGGCGGCCTTTGCGTTGCCCTCAGGCCGTCTTGCAACGCCTTGGACGCAATTG
>JAAERO010000346.1 GCA_024230315.1 Hyphomicrobium sp. | reverse complement strand
CAATTGCGTCCAAGGCGTTGCAAGACGGCCTGAGGGCAACGCAAAGGCCGCCGCGAAGGCGGCAGACCAGCATCGCAACCGCGCCTGACGCCGCGCCGCCGGCACCCACAAAGCCAAAAGCGCCATTGTTCGAGGTGCCCTTGAGTCTGATCGTTTCACTTGGACACGGCTCAAGCGCGTCCAAGTGAAACGTGAATCAGTCTCAACACTTTTGATTTAGGGTCTAGACCCTAGAGTAAGATTCACTTGTCTGTTGGAGACCTCCCGGGCTTGGTGAGTGATTCCATCAAGAACGATCTTGCTCTCGTGCGTTGTTGGCGGCGCCACCGAGCGCTATGCCCACGAGAGCTCTGCGGCGAAGAAAAGTAGGCCCCGGATCGTTCTGGATCCGAGGCCTATGAGGGAGTGCTTCAAGAGGGGGAGAGTTAGGTAGTGAAATAGACCAATAGTTGGAGTGTAAGGCGTTGCGATTATTTCGTGTCAGCTGCGAGTATCGGCTGACCCGAGTAGATTAAGGGGGTCGAGCTGGCGTCGGCACGTAGGGTCCCTTCGGTATTGAGCGATGCTACGAGTAGAACCCCTGTCAGCAGGAACAGCGCGAGAATGCAGGTGCGGACCAGGGCCCACTTCAGCCCGCTCTGCGCCCTGGAGGCTTTGAGATCCATGACCGTGCCCCTGTTTGCGACCTAGGCTTGTGGGCGCTCGAAAACGTTGATGCTTTTTAACCGATAAGATCTCGTTAGTCTAACCGTCAGTATTCAAATGTATAATGCGACAATTGTAGATTTAACAAGGTATTTACTTCTTGCGACGGTCCCGGTCACTGCACCCATTTGTTTGGGGCTTTTGGTCATTTCGGATCTCAGTCAGCGTCTTGCCCGGCGTGATCGCTTCGGCATCGAGCTTCAACTCAATAACCGTTGGGCCGCGTGCTGAAAGGGCGCGCTTAAGGGCGGGAAGGAAGGCGGCCGTTTCGCTAACCGTCTCACCCTTGGCACCAAAGGCGCGGGCCAGCACGGCAAAATCGGGATTGACGAGGCTCGTGCCCAACACCCGGCCAGGGTAGTGACGCTCCTGCTGCATGCGGATGGTTCCATACATACCGTTGTTGGCGACGATGAGTACGATTGGCAGCCCATACTGAACTGCGGTTGCTAGCTCCTGTCCCGTCATGAGCATGCAGCCATCGCCAGCAAGTGCGACGACGGGGCGTTCTGGAAAGGTGATCTTGGCGGCAATCGCGGCGGGCAGCCCGTAGCCCATTGAGCCTGATGTCGACGCGAGCTGGGTGGGGTAGCTCTTGTATTGAAAATATCGATGCAGGAAGGCGGCATAATTTCCCGCGCCGTTGGTTACGATAGCATCGTCGGGCAACTCGGCCGAAAGGGTAGTGATCACATCCTCGAGCTTGACGTCGCCAGGGGTGGGCGCTGGCTTCAATGATTTCTGGTAGGCCGCGCGCAGATCGCGCCGTCGCCGCTCCCATCGCCGGTTCGGCGGCGGCTTCAACCGGCCAAGCGACCTGGCGAACGGTTCTGGGGCCGCAACGATAGGCCAATCCGTATGGAACAGGCGCCCGATCTCGTCGGGTGAGGGATGAACGTGCACGAGGGACTGGGTGGGGTTGGGCACCGACAGTATTGAATAGCTACCTGTCGTTATTTCGGCCGGCTGTTCGCCGATGACGAGCACCAGATCGGCACTGCGTATCCCCTCGGCAAGCCTTGCTTCACAGTTGATGCCCGCGTGGCCGACATACGTCTTGAGGCGGTTGTCGATGTGGTCTTGGCGGCGAAAGGCGGTAGCAACCGGGACGTTGAAGGTCTCGGTGAAGGACGCGAGGTTTTGCGCCGCTGTTCTGCTCCAACCTGGACCGCCGGCGATGATCAGTGGCCGATTGGCGGTCATGAGCCGGTTCTTGAAGCGCGTCATTTCGCCGGGCGTGTGGGCTGGAGCCGGTAGGCGAGCGCTGGCTGTGTCTTCAGTTTCAATGTGTGCATTGAGGACGTCCTCTGGCACACCCAGCACGACGGGTCCCCGCCGCCCGGCCAGCGCCGTATGGAAGGCGCGGCGCACGTACTCGGGGATCCGCTCTGGTGAGCGCACGACGCCGGCCCACTTCGCAATCGGGGCGAAGAGCGCCTTGATATCGAACTCTTGAAAGGCGTCTCTGTCCTCGACCCTCCGCGACGTAACACCAACAAGAAGTACCATCGGCGTGGAATCATGTTGGGCGACATAGACGCCGCTCACCGCGTTGGCTGCCCCGGCTGCACGCGTTACGAAGGCAACGCCTGGTTCGCCTGTAAGCTTGCCGCATGCTTCCGCCATCATCGCGGCTCCACCTTCGTGACGGCAGACGATTGTGCGGATGGGGCCTTCGTTGAACAGCGCGTCCAGTGCTGCCAGGAAGCTTTCACCAGGAACAGTGAAGAGCGTACGGCAGCCCTGAATGACGAGCTGGTCGATGAGGATTTTTCCTCCCGTTCGCATCAACGGTCCTTTGGTGGCTGGGATTGCATGGGATGTTTTAGGCAATGCATGCGGCCGGGGAACAGAAGAAACCGGCAACTCGGTTACGAGCGCATTGGCCCCGCTGCACCGTGGCGCCCAATGATCGGGTAAAAATCGTCATGCGGGCGTGCAATGGAACAGAGATGGGTGAGGTGATTCGCACACTGAACGCTCCGTCCAGAAAAGGCTTTACCCGACATTCCCCGGATGACACTGCATCGATGATGGAGTGCGCCAATTTCCGTTCCTCGAAGCAGGAACTGCGGTAATCAGACCCTCACTTGCCGCCACTGTGGCTGGCGAGCGTCAAGTCTGGCCGTTTGGTGTTAGCT
>JAAERO010000345.1 GCA_024230315.1 Hyphomicrobium sp. | reverse complement strand
CAATTGCGTCCAAGGCGTTGCAAGACGGCCTGAGGGCAACGCAAAGGCCGCCGCGAAGGCGGCAGACCAGCATCGCAACCGCGCCTGACGCCGCGCCGCCGGCACCCACAAAGCCAAAGGCGCCATTGTTCGAGGTGCCCTGTAGTGACTGTAGTGAGTGTCCTATCCGGGATCGGGCGCTGTGCAGCGGATTGCCGAAATCGGCGGCGACGGCACTCGGCCGTATCGCACATTCCAGGCGCATTCCCGCTGGCCAGGTAATAGAAGGCCCGCATCAGACTATGGGCTCGTTCGCCGTCATCATCTCCGGTGTCGTCAAGCTCGTGAGGACGCAGCATGATGGTCGCCAGCAGATCGTCGGACTGCGATTCCCTGCCGATTTTTTGGGACGCCCCTATCCCACGAGAAACCCTCTCATCGCACAGGCGACGACTAATCTCGAGCTCTGCTGCTTCTCGAAGGACGCATTTGAAACTCTGATGCTGAAGCACCCTCGCCTAGGGCAGTCGCTCCTGCGGCGCACGCTCGACGACCTGGATGTATCGCGCGAATGGATGTTTCTTCTGGGTCGAAAAACGGCTCGAGAGAAAGTCGCAAGCCTACTTTTCTCGATTGGGGTGCGTTTGGCGCAACCAGGCTGCGATGCGGATTGCGATCAGACCTCCCTAGAGTTCGACCTACCATTGTCGCGCCACGAGATAGCGGACGCCCTTGGGCTGACAATCGAAACCGTCAGTCGTGAGATCCGGTACTTCGAATCACAGGGGATGATTGGCATCAAGGGCAGGCGCAGCATTGTTGTGCCTAATCTCGGCACGTTGCGGGGCTTGGCAAAAGGTGAGCAGCAGCAACCAACTGAGCTGCCGCCGCTCACGGAGTTTTGACCGCCGCGTGATCGGATTTCTTGATGTGGATCAAGCGGGATACGACTGATCGCGACACACTGCCTCCTGACAAAAAATGAAGCGGCAACAGTTCAAATGCTAATTCGCGTCCTAGGATGTAGCGCTGGAGGCGGTTTCCCGCAGTGGAATTGCAACTGCCGCAACTGCTCTTCGGTCAGATCCGGAAAGTCAAACTTCAAAACGCTGACACAGTCTTCCCTCGCCGTGAGCGGCGACGGCAAGGATTGGGTTCTGCTTAATGCCTCTCCGGACCTCAGGCAGCAAATCAACGTTGCGCCCGCGCTTGCGCCCAACAACGGCAGCGCCCGCAGCAGCCCGATCAAGGCGGCCGTGCTGACCAACGGTGATGTCGATCATATCGGTGGCCTCATCAACCTGCGCGAGGTCCAGCCCTTCACGATCTATGCGACACGACGTGTGCTCGACGTCATCGAGTCCAATTGCGTTTTCGACATCCTCGCGGCAAACGTCGTGCCCCGCACCCCGCTAGAACTCGGCCGGCCTTTGCAGCTCACGGGCGCGGGTGTCGATCTGGGGCTCACCGCTGAGGCTTTCGATGTGCCGGGCAAGATCGCGCTCTACCTGGAGGACCCATCCGCCGGCATGAGGTTTGGCACACAAGTTGGCGACACCATCGGCCTGAAGATCAGCGATCCGGCGACCGGAGAGGCGTTCTTCTACATTCCCGGCTGCGCCGAGGTCGACGAGGTCCTCGCGCAGCGCCTCAAGGGCGCCTCTCTCGTCTTCTTCGACGGCACGCTCTATACCGACGATGAGATGATCTGCCAGGGGCTCCTGGACAAGACGGGCTCCCGAATGGGGCACATCTCGATCTCGGGATCCCTTGGCTCAATCTCCGCGTTAAGAAACCTCGGGGTCGAGCGCAAGATCTACGTCCACATCAATAACTCCAACCCGGTGCTCGACGAGAGCTCTCAGGAGCGAAAAGCAGTCGAGGCTGCCGGTTGGGAAATCGGTTACGACGGCATGGAGGTACGCCTATGAATGAGTTCGTCAGGAAGTTCGAGACCGTGGAGCAACCCTGGAGCCCGGGGGAGTTCGAAAACCAGATCCGAGCGGTCGGGACAGAGCGCTACCACGATAAGCACGAGTTTCATAAGATGCTGCACGGCGGCAAGCTCAATAAGGGCCAAGTAGCGGCGTGGGCACTGAACCGCTACTGCTACCAGGAGGCCGTGCCGAGGAAAGACGCGGCGTTGATGAGCCGCGTCTATGATCGCGAGTTCCGCCGTGAGTGGATCCACCGCGTTCACGACCACGATGGCCTCTTGCCGGAGGAGCACGGCGGCATCGAACGCTGGCTCAAGCTGACGGATTATTTAGGACTCGAGCGCGAGTATGTCACCAGCATGCGCGGCGCGCTGCCAGCGACACGCTTTGCCGTCGAAGCCTACGTGCGTTTCGTGGTTGAGCAGCCGCTCGTTGTGGCGGTCGCCTCCTCACTCACTGAACTTTTCGCGCCCTCGATCCACCGCGAGCGTATCGCTGGCATGCTGGCCAACTACGACTTCGTCAACGACGACGTGATGGCCTACTTCAAACGCCGCTTGACGCAGGCGCCGCGCGACGCAACGTTCGCGATCGAGTTCATCAAGAGCAACGCCAGGACGCGCGAGATGCAGGAAGCGTGCGTCGCCGCCGTTCGCTTCAAGTGCGACGTGCTTTGGGCGCAGCTCGATGCGCTTCATCTCGCTTATGTCATGGGGATGATTCCGCCCGGCGCCTACCGGCCCGAGTGAGTGAGTGGCTAAGTTGCCCAGGGGGCGCTTGATCGTGACGCGGGAAACAAGACCCGCGCTCCCGCGTCACGATCAAGCTGGCAGTTGGCTGATCCGCTTAACTGAAAGAGATTCGCGTCGGCATCATCGCTATGCTGCAGGATCTCGGAGACAAAGGCGTGACGTCATGACGGAGCGGAGACCCCTTGAGACCGGGGAGGCGCAGTCGTCGGAATGCACGCGCGCGCCAATCGGCATGCTTGCCGAACTGACCTATCGCTGCCCGCTCCAATGTCCTTACTGCTCCAACCCTCTCGAGATGGAACGCGTCAACACTGAGCTGTCGACGACCGAATGGCAGGACGTGATGTGGCAGGCGGGAGAGCTCGGCGTGCTGCAGCTGCATCTGTCGGGAGGTGAGCCCACAGTGCGCCACGACCTTGAAGAGATTCTCGAAGCCGCAGTCAAGGCTAACCTCTACACGAATCTCATTACCTCGGGCGTGACGTTGACGCGTGCGCGGCTCGAGCGGATGGTCAAGATCGGGCTCGACCATGTTCAGCTCTCGATTCAGGATGTGGATCCAGCGAATGCAGAGCACATCTCGGCCTACAAGGGAGGTGTCCCAAAGAAGCACGCGGTTGCCGGCTGGGTGAAGGAGCTCGGGCTCCCGCTGACGATCAACGTGGTGGTTCACCGGCAGAATATCGAAAACCTTGACGCCATTATTGCATACGCGGTTCAGGTTGGTGCCGGGCGGATTGAGGTCGCCCACACGCAGTATTATGCCTGGGCCTTGAAGAATCGCGCCGCGCTCATTCCAACCCGCGAGCAGTTCTACAAGTCCGTCGAGATCACCAACACGGCAAAGGAGCGGCTCACGGGCATCCTCCAGTTCGATGTCGTCGCCCACGACAATTACGCGGTTCGCCCCAAGCCTTGCATGGGCGGCTGGGGCCGTAGCCTGATTGACGTGACGCCTTCGGGCAAAGTGCTCCCCTGCCATGCCTGCGAGATGATCCCGGGACTCGAGATCGACAACGTCCGAGAGAAGCCGCTGGCTGACATTTGGTTCAATGGTCGGGCGTTTCAGAAGTTTCGTGGCACCGAGTGGATGAAGGAACCGTGCCGCTCGTGCGAGCGCCGCGAGATCGACTGGGGCGGCTGCCGCTGCCAGGCGCTTGCCGTGACGGGGGATGCAATGAACACGGATCCGGCTTGCGCCCTCTCTCCGTGGCACAAGGAGTTCGCCGCGATCGCCGAGAAGGAATCGCATGAGCCGCCACCGCCTTATATCTATCGCCGCATGGGGGGCGGGGCCGCGGCCTCTGGCAGGCGCGAGCGATAACGCCATCACTCGTGCATCGCTTCCGTGCCATGTCCTCACATCCTCAGAAGTGTTCGGAAATAGCCGGATTCGCTCAATCAACGTGGACCCGTTTTAGGGGAGCAGGCCACTCATTTGAGGTGGACCTTTAGGGTCTGATTTGTTACTATTTCTCATGATATAGCAACGACTATTATAGCTAAGGCCCTGAGACCAATGACTAAGCGTAGAAAGAAAACCGCGCCCGCCCTGGCGTATTTGCGCACGTCTTCGGCCACCAATATCGGTGCTGACAAGGACTCTGAGAAACGCCAGAGGGCGGCGATTGAGGCCTTCGCCAAGCGTGCGGGCTTCGAGATCATCGACTGGTACTACGACGAGGCCATCTCTGGCGCGGACCATCTCGAAGACCGACCGGGCTTCACCGATCTGTTGAAGCGCCTCAAAGGCAACGGCGTCAAAACCATCATCGTGGAAACAGCCAACCGCTTCGCCCGCGATCTTATCGTGCAAGAGTTGGGGTTCCACGCTCTGCGCGAACTCGGCTGCGACCTGATTGCCGCCGACAGCCCGAATTCCTTCCTAGAAGACACGCCCACCGCCATCCTGATCCGGCAGGTGCTGGGTGCAGTCTCACAGTTCGAGAAAGGCTCGCTCGTTGCCAAGCTCAAAGGTGCCCGCGACCGCAAGCGCCGTGAGACGGGAAAGTGCGAAGGGCGAAAATCCCATGCCGAGAAGCGGCCGGGGGCGGTGGCGCTCGCCAAGAAGCTGCACAGTGCGAGCCCGAAGACCGGGAAGCGCCTGAGCTTACGCAAGATCAGCGCAGCCCTCGCCGAGGCCGGCCATCTCAACGAGAGGGGGCAGCCGTTCAATCAGCGCAGCATCAAGGTGATGGTTGAGGGGTGATACGCGTCCTGTTGCCGTGAAAAAGCCCGGACGGTAACCGGAGGGCCATCCGGGCCAAGTAAGGAGGAAGCTGCCTGCGAAGGGAGAGCGCGGCAGCAGGCCAAAGGCTTAGTGCCAAATATGCTCAATATGTGGCGTGCGCCAGGGATGTCCGCTTTACCCCCAAGAGCGGACATTCTCGGAGGCGGCGTCAATGTCCGCTATGTGCCATAAGCGGACATTGGTTGCGCCGTACACCAACGCGAGACGAGGGCGCCAAATCCCATCGAGCGGAAAACTTTAGGACGGATTGACCGGCCAGCGTGGCTGTTGTTAAGTCGGCGATGTGGAGGCGTATTTGGGCCT